>NZ_JBIWKI010000015.1:0-170747 GCF_044765565.1 Streptomyces sp. NPDC102437
GAAAGGCCCGTCATATGCGAGGTGAAGATGCTCCGGAGCGATCGGCATGAGCCGACTCTAGCTAAACCCCGTGTCTCAGATGTGATTACGACCGAAAGCCTCAGCATGCGGTTCCCCCGGGTGACCGCGCTTGACCGGCTCTCCTTGGACATCGGCCCCGGTGTGACCGGCCTGGTGGGTTCCAACGGAGCCGGCAAGTCCACATTGATCAAGATCCTGCTGGGTCTGTCCCCCGCCACCGAAGGCCGGGCCTCGGTGCTCGGGCTCGACGTCGCCACCAGTGGCGCCGCCATCCGGGAACGGGTCGGCTACATGCCCGAGCACGACTGCCTGCCACCGGACGTCTCGGCCACCGAGTTCGTCGTCCACATGGCACGGATGTCCGGACTGCCGCCGACGGCGGCCCGTGAGCGCACTGCCGACATGCTCCGGCACGTGGGCCTGTACGAGGAGCGCTACCGCCCCATCGGCGGCTACTCGACCGGCATGAAGCAGCGGGTGAAGCTGGCGCAGGCGCTGGTCCACGACCCGCAGCTGGTCCTGCTCGACGAGCCGACCAACGGCCTCGACCCGGTCGGTCGCGACGAGATGCTCGGACTGATCCGCCGCGTCCACACGGACTTCGGCATCTCGGTCCTGGTCACCTCGCACCTCCTGGGCGAGCTGGAACGCACCTGCGACCACGTCGTCGTCATCGACGGCGGCAAGCTCCTGCGCTCCAGCTCCACCAGCGACTTCACCCAGACCACCGCGACCCTCGCGGTCGAGGTCACCGACAGCGACGCCCACCCGGACGGCACCGACGCGTTGCGTCAGGTCCTGACCCGGGCCGGCGTGAAGTTCATCGGCCAGGACGGTCTCGACGCGCAGGGACTGCCCGGTGCGGGCCACATCCTGCTGGTCGAGGCGGTCGGCGAGGAGACGTACGACATCGTGCGCGACAGCGTCGCCGGGCTCGGACTCGGCCTCGTGCGGATGGAGCAGCGGCGCCACCACATCGCCGAGGTCTTCCGTGCCGAAGGGACGCCTGCGTCCGCGTCCGCACTCGCGACCGCCGGAGCCGTTCACCAGCCCGCCGCACAGCAGAAGGGGAGCGGTCGCGATGAGCACTGAGACCGGGACCGTGGCCGGGAGCGATACCTCCCGCATCCACAACATCGGGTACCGCTCCTACGACGGCCCACGGCTGGGCCGCGGCTATGCGCGGCGCTCGCTCTACTCGCAGTCGCTGCGCGGTGCGTTCGGACTCGGCCGTTCCGCCAAGTCCAAGGTGCTGCCGATGCTGCTCTTCGGCGTGATGTGCCTGATCGCGGCGATCATCGACGCCGTCGCCATCGCCAACCCGACGGCGACCGCCCTGCCGGTCAAGTACACCGCGTTCGCGATCTATCTCCAGGCCGTGATCGGCCTCTTCCTCGCCGCACAGGCGCCCCAGTCGGTCTCCAGGGACCTGCGCTTCAAGAGCGTGCCGCTGTACTTCTCGCGGCCGATCGAACGGGTCGACTACGTCGTGGCCAAGCTGGCCGCCATGGCTTCCGCGCTCTTCATCCTCACCGGCGCGCCGCTCGTCATCCTCTATGCGGGCGCGCTGCTCGGGAAGTTCGACTTCGCCGACCAGACCAAGGGATTCGGGCAGGGGCTGGTTTCGGTGGGGCTGCTCTCCGTGCTCTTCGCCGCGCTGGGCCTGGTGATGGCCGCGCTGACACCGCGCCGCGGCTTCGGCGTCGCCGCGGTGATCGCCGTGCTGACCATCACCTACGGTGCGGTCTCCACGGTCCAGGCCATTGCCTGGCAGACGGGCTCCACCGGGGCCGTCGAGTGGCTGGGGCTCTTCTCCCCCATCACGCTGATCGGCGGCGTGCAGACCGCGTTCCTCGGAGCAAGCTCGGCCTTCCCCGGCGGGTCGGCCCCGGACGCCGGGGTCGGCGTGGTCTATCTGATCGTTGTTCTCGCGCTCGTCGCCGGCTCGTACGCCGTACTGATGCGCCGCTACCGGAGGGTCGGGCTGTGACCACCATCGAGATCGACCACACCTCGCGCTGGTTCGGCAATGTGGTCGCCGTCAACGACGTGAGCATGACGGTGGGACCGGGCGTCACCGGGCTGCTCGGGCCGAACGGCGCGGGAAAGTCCACGCTGATCAACATGATGGCCGGATTTCTTGCTCCGTCGACCGGCACGGTCATGCTGGACGGCAGGCCGATCTGGCGGAACGAAGCCGTGTACAAGGAGATCGGCATCGTGCCGGAGCGGGAGGCCATGTACGACTTCCTGACCGGCCGCGAGTTCGTCGTCGCCAACGCGGAGCTCCAGGGGCTCGGCGACGCGGAGGCGCAAAAAGCGCTGGCCACGGTCGAGATGGAGTACGCGCAGGACCGCAAGATCTCGACGTACAGCAAGGGCATGCGCCAGCGCGTGAAGATGGCGTCCGCCCTGGTCCACGAGCCTTCGGTGCTGCTGCTCGACGAGCCGTTCAACGGCATGGACCCGCGCCAGCGGATGCAGCTGATGGAACTGCTGCGACGGACGGGGGCAGAGGGCCGTACGGTGCTCTTCTCCTCCCACATCCTCGAAGAGGTCGAGCAACTCGCCTCCCACATCGAGGTGATCGTGGCCGGACGGCACGCGGCGTCCGGCGACTTCCGCAAGATCCGCCGGCTGATGACGGACCGCCCGCACCGCTATCTCGTACGTTCCAGCGACGACCGCGCCCTCGCCGCCGCGCTGATCGCCGACCCGTCTACGGCCGGTATCGAGGTGGACCTGGGCGAACGGGCCCTGCGGATCCAGGCGGTCGACTTCGGACGCTTCACCGAGCTGCTGCCGAAGGTCGCGCGGGAGCACGGGATCCGTCTGCTGACCGTTTCGCCGTCCGACGAGTCCCTCGAATCGGTCTTTTCCTATCTCGTAGCGGCCTGAGTAGTGGCCTGAAAGGAGCTGTGAATCGTCATGTACGACCCCACAGTCGCCCGGCTCACCTACCGGGCCCTGCTCGGCCGGCGCCGGGCCGCCATCCTGTTCGTCCTGCCGGTGCTGCTGGTGGCCATCGCCGTGGCGGTACGGACGTTCGCCGGGTCCGACGACCAGGTGGCCTCGGACGTGCTGGGCGGCTTCGCCATCGCCACGATGGTGCCGCTGATCGGCGTGATCGCCGGAACCGGGGCCATCGGCCCCGAGATCGACGACGGATCCATCGTCTACCTGCTGTCCAAGCCGGTGAAGCGGCCGACGATCATCTTCACCAAGTTGATCGTGGCCATCGCCGTGACCATGGTCTTCTCCGCGCTGCCGACGATGATCGCGGGCCTGATCCTCAACGGCAACGGCCAGCAGATCGCGGTGGCCTACACCATCGCGGCGCTGGTCGCCTCGATCGCGTACAGCGCGCTGTTCCTGCTGCTGGGCACCGTCAGCCGGCACGCGGTCGTCTTCGGCCTCGTCTACGCGCTGGTGTGGGAGGCCCTGTTCGGTTCCCTGGTGCCGGGGGCGCGCACGCTCAGCGTCCAGCAGTGGTCCCTGGCTGTCGCTGAGAAGGTCGGCGGTTCGGGCGCGATCACCTCCGACGTCGGGCTGACGACCGCGACGGTCCTGCTGGCGGCGGTCACGGTCGTCGCGACCTGGTACGCGGGCCAGAAACTGCGCACGCTGAAGCTGGCCGGCGAGGAGTGACTCGCCCCACCCGTCAACCCCCGCCTTCCGGGCGGGGGTTGACGCATTTCGGACAGTCGTACGCGTAACTGTACGGTTATCGGTTCGTTGGGCAGGCTGCGTGGAGGCAACTGGAATCCGTGGCGTCGTGGCTTACGTGAGAACAGGGATTGCCGATGCCGGCGAGGCAGTGCCCGTCGGATCGGTCATTGAGTGAGTGGCAACCGTGAGCGTCCTCCGCCCCTCAGGCCCGGGACAGGGCTGCCCGTCGACGGTTTCGCGAATCGTCGTTCCTTGATCGGAAGGCCTGCCCATGCCCACAGAAGTCGCCCTGCTCGAATCGCGCGCGCTGCGCGTGGAGCAGATGGAGCGCGTCGATGTACTCGACAAGGTAAAGGGCCTTGTCATGCTCCCGGACGGAATTCACCTTCGCGCAGAGGAGGTGGCTCGGTACTTCGAAGTATCCACAGCCGCTGTGAAGAGGCTCACCGATCGGCACCAGGTCGAGCTGATGCAGAACGGGATGCGTGTTCTGCGCGGCGCTGACCTGCGCTCCTTCCATGGCGACATGTTGTCGCTATGGGGCGGGGAGGTGCCGGAAAGTTATCCACAGGCGGCGACCCAGCTCAGGGTCTACACCCGCAGGACCGTCCTCAACGTCGCGATGCTTCTTCGCGACAGCGACATCGCCCGATGCGTCCGTACGTATCTGCTCGACGCCGAGCAGGACCTGCGGGCGGGCTACGCCTCGCTCGAACACCGCGTCACCCGGGTGGAGAGCTGCCTGGCCGGAGTCGGTACCGCGCTCCAGGAACTCGGGCCCGTCCTCAACCGGATGTCGCACCGGCTCGACAGCCTCGACCGGCGGCTGGACGTCACCCATCAAGTCGTCGGCGCCATGAGCGTGCGGCTGGGCCACATGTCCGAGGACATCGTCCGTATCGACGGCAGGATGGACGAACTCGCCCGCAACCTGAAGGATCTGAGCCGCCGCAGCAACAAGCAGCGTTGATCCGGCAGGAGTTCGCGGCCCTTCCCTACCCGGAAAACGGGTGGTGTCGAAGGGCCGTACCCGGCACAGTGGTTGGTACCGCACACGCCGCCACGAACGGCACATGCCACATGAACGGCACACGCGGTCAGAGAGCACTACGCCGACAAGCACGTCACAGGCCGGGAGAGGAGCGCGACGATGACCGAGAGTCCGAGTCCGTCGAGTTCCCCGCAGGGCGGACCCGAGCCGGCGCCGGAGTAGTCGCCGACGACTCCGCCGCGCCGCTGGGAGCAGAACGCCCGGGGCGGCCTTGTCTGCGCATCGCGCGGCCGCCCACCCGGAGGATTGGCCGAGTGGTAAGGCAGCGGCTTGCTAAGCCGTCGTCGGGGCTGCGAACCCCGCGCGCGTTCGATCCGCGCATCCTCCGCCGCAGCAGGGCCGCGCACTCGCGCGCGACCCTGAGCCCGTACCCGCACCCGTACGCGAAGCCTGCGCCCGCACACCTACGACTGGAGCAGGCGTTCCAGGACGACGGCGATGCCGTCGTCCTCGTTGGACGCGGTGATCTCCTGGGCCACGGCCTTCAGGTCCTCGTGCGCGTTGGCCATCGCCACGCCACGCCGCGCCCACGCGAACATCGGGATGTCGTTCGGCATGTCGCCGAAGGCCAGGGTGTCCGCGGCCTTCACGCCCAGCCGGCGCGCGGCCAGCGAGAGCCCGGTCGCCTTGCTCAGCCCCAGCGGCAGGATCTCCACCACTCCCGGACCGGCCATGACCACGTCCACGAGGTTGCCGACGGCCGCGCGTGCGGCCTTCGCCAGCTCGTCGTCGTCCAGCTCGGGATGTTGTATGTAGACCTTGTTAAGGGGCGCGGACCACAGCTCGGCGGGGTCCTTCACGAAGACCGCCGGAAGCGGCCCTTCCTGTACCCGGTAGCCGGGACCGACCATGACTTCGCCGTCGAGCCCGTCACGGCTCGCCGCCAGTGCCAGCGGACCGACCTCGGCCTCGACCTTGGACAGCGCGAGCCCGGCGAGCTGCCGGTCCAGCGTCAGCGAGGTCAGCAGCTTGCGTTCGCCCGCGTGGTAGACCTGCGCGCCCTGGCCGCAGACGGCGAGACCCTCGTAGCCGAGGTCGTCCAGGATGTGACGCGTCCAGGGGACCGCGCGGCCGGTGACGATGATGTGCGCGGCACCGGCCGCGGCGACCGCGGCCAGTGCCTCACGGGTGCGCCCGGAGACCGTGTCGTCGTCACGCAGCAGCGTGCCGTCGAGATCGGTCGCGACGAGCTTGTACGGGAAGGTCACTTGGCGACCGGCTCCAGGATCTCGCGCCCGCCCAGATACGGCCGGAGCACCTCGGGCACCCGGACCGAGCCGTCGGCCAGCTGGTGGTTCTCCAGGATCGCCACGATCGTGCGCGGTACGGCGCAGAGCGTGCCGTTCAGCGTGGCGAGCGGCTGGAGGACCTTCTTGCCGTCGCGGGTGTCGCGCATCCGGACGGACAGGCGGCGGGCCTGGAAGCCGTTGCAGTTCGACGCTGACGTCAGCTCGCGGTACTTGCCCTGCGTCGGGATCCACGCCTCGCAGTCGAACTTCCGGGAGGCCGAGGCGCCCAGGTCGCCGGTGGCGACGTCGATCACCTGGAAGGGCAGCTCAAGAGCGGTGAGCCACTGCTTCTCCCAGTCGAGGAGCCTGCGGTGCTCCGCCTCGGCGTCCTCCGGGTCGACGTACGAGAACATCTCGACCTTGTCGAACTGGTGCACCCGGAAGATGCCCCGGGTGTCCTTGCCGTACGTACCGGCCTCGCGGCGATAGCACGGCGAGAAGCCCGCGTAGCGCAGCGGCAGCTTCTCGGCGTCGATGATCTCGTCCATGTGGTACGCGGCGAGCGGGACCTCGGAGGTGCCGACCAGGTAGTAGTCGTCCTTCTCCAGGTGGTACACGTTCTCCGCGGCCTGGCCGAGGAATCCGGTGCCTTCCATGGCGCGCGGACGGACCAGCGCCGGCGTCAGCATCGGTACGAAACCGGCCTCGGTGGCCTGCGCGATCGCGGCGTTGACGAGGGCGAGTTCCAGCAGCGCGCCGACGCCCGTCAGGTAGTAGAAGCGCGAACCGGAGACCTTGGCGCCACGCTCCATGTCGATGGCGCCGAGCTTCTCGCCGAGCTCCAGGTGGTCCTTGGGCTCGAAGCCCTCGGCTCCGAAGTTGCGGACCGTGCCGTGCGTCTCCAGTACGACGAAGTCTTCTTCGCCGCCGACCGGCACGTCCTCGTGGACGATGTTGCCGATCTTGAGCATCAGGCTCTTGGCCTCGGCATCGGCCTCGTCCTGTGCCGCGTCGGCGGCCTTGACGTCGGCCTTCAGCTGCTCGGCCTTCTTGAGCAGCTCGGCGCGCTCGTCGGGCGAGGCCTTGGGGATGAGTTTGCCGAGCGCTTTCTGCTCGGAGCGGAGTTCGTCGAAGCGGACACCGGACGACCTGCGCCGCTCGTCGGCGGAGAGAAGGGCGTCGACGAGTTCGACGTCCTCTCCACGGGCGCGCTGGGAGGCGCGAACACGGTCGGGGTCCTCACGGAGCAGGCGAAGGTCAATCACCCCTCCAGGCTACCGGCCTGTACTTGCCCTGCTCGAACCGATATTGCCGAGCGTGTCACTTTGCCCTAATTGCCTGAATTGGTAATGCTGGGGGAGATTGTGCGGCTGAAGTCGATCTCGGCCGTCAATAAAAAGAGCCTACTCCCCTAAATGGGGCAGAAGGCTTCACTCGTCTTGACGTATCCCCCTTGCCTGGAAGGGCAGTTGATCGTTGCTTGTCCACAGGTTCCCGGCCTTCCGAAAGTTATCCACAGGCTGTGAGGAAGGTCTGTGGATGCCGGAGGTTGGCATTCCGGAAGCTGTGTGATGGCTCGCGGATTCCCCGTTCAAACCCACTTCAGACGCTCGTTCGGGTGGGAATTCCCCCTTCTGATGAGTTGATCAACGGAATTGAGGCGACAGGGGCTGACACGGGGTGACCCTGATGGTTCGGCGGCCTGTGGATGCATCTGGGGCGATCGGGGCAATATGTCGACCATGCCGCATTGAGGTGTCGACTTGTCCCCAGGTCGAGAACCGTCCCTGTGGATAACTTTGTGGATGCCGAAAATCGGCAGATAGCACCGGGGGTGGAGGCGCGCCGAGGCCTGGGAGCGTGCGGTGGGCCCGGTCTCCCCGGTCTCGTCCGTCAGCCCGTTCGTCAGCTCCGGCCCTCAGCGTCGGCCGTCGGCCCCGGCCGTCAGCCCCGGCCGTCGAGGTTTCTTGCCAGCCAGTCGGAGGCCTCCGTGAATTCCGTGTCCGAGGTCCCCGCCCGCAACGGCCGTACGTCCTGCACCGCCACACCGGCCCGCGGGTACGAACCCAGGAACCGCACCTTCGGGCAGATCCGCTTCAGCCCCATCAGCGCCTCCCCGACCCGGCGGTCCGCGATGTGCCCCTCGGCGTCCACCGCGAAGCAGTAGTTCCCGATGCCCGCCCCCGTCGGCCGCGACTGGATCAGCATCAGGTTCACCCCGCGCACCGCGAACTCCTGGAGCAGTTCGAGCAGCGCACCGGGGTGGTCCTCGCCCAGCCAGATGACCACCGATGTCTTGTCCGCGCCCGTCGGCGCCGCCGGCCGGGCCGGGCGGCCCACCAGGACGAAGCGGGTCTGCGCGTTCTCCGCGTCGTGGATCTCGGTCACCAGCGGTTCCAGACCGTAGGTCGCCGCCGCGAACTCACCGGCGAAGGCGGCGTCGTACCGGCCTTCCTGTACCAGCCGGGCACCGTCCGCGTTGGACGCCGCCGACTCCCACACGGCGTCCGGGAGATGGGCGGCCATCCAGTTGCGCACCTGCGGCTGGGCGGCCGGGTGCGCGGTGACCGACTTGATGTCGGACAGCTTGGTACCTGGCCGCACCAGCAGGGCGAAGGTGATGGAGAGCAGCACCTCGCGGTAGATCATCAGCGGTTCGCCGGTGGTCAGCTCGTCGAGCGTCGCGGTGATGCCGCCCTCGACGGAGTTCTCGATCGGTACGAGCGCCGCCGCGGCGGCCCCGCTGCGTACCGCGTCCAGGGCCGCCGGTACGGAGACCATGGGGACGAGTTCGCGGGTGGCGGCTTCCGGGAGCGTACGGAGGGCAACCTCGGTGAAGGTGCCTTCGGGGCCGAGATATGCGTAGCGCGTGGCGGACATACCGTCACCCTAATGCGCCCCGGTGGCTCAGGACTCCAGCAGTCGCTGCCCCACGTACTCGCCGTCCGCCGCACCGCCCGGCACCGCGAACAGGCCGCTCGCCTCGTGCCGGATGAACGGCGACAGGGCGTCGCCCCGGTCCAGCTTCCGCTGCACCGGGACGAACCCGCGCAGCGGATCCGCCTGCCAGCAGATGAAGAGCAGACCGGCGTCCGGAGTGCCGTCCGCCGAGATGCCGTCGTGGTACGAGAAGGGGCGCCGCAGCATGGCCGCGCCGCTGTTCTTCTCGGGTGTGGAGATCCGGGCATGGGCGTTCTCCGGGATCAGGAGCTTGCCGTCGGGGCCCGCCCGGTCGAGGTCCATGGCGCTGGTCTCGGTGCCGCCGCTCAGCGGGGCGCCGTCCTTCTTCCGGCGCCCTATGACCTGCTCCTGCCGCTCCACCGGGAGTTTCTCCCAGTCGTCGAGCAGCATCCTGATCCGGCGCACGACCACGTACGAGCCGCCCGCGAGCCAGTCGTACTTCGCATCGCTTCCGTCCCGGGCGGCCGGGACGAAGATGCGGCGGTCGAAGTCGCTGTCGGCCGGTTTCGGGTTGTTGGTGCCGTCGACCTGGCCCATCAGATTGCGGGCGGTCATCGGCCGGGCCGTGGCACCGGGGGCGCGGTTGAAGCCGTTCATCTGCCAGCGGACCCTGGCGGCCGGGGCGGCCTCCTTCTGCACGGCCCGCAGTGCGTGGAAGGCGACCAGGGCGTCGTCCGCGCCGATCTGGACCCAGAGGTCACCGTTGGAGCGCGCGGTGTCGATGTGGTCGGAGGAGAAGGGCGGCAGCGGGTCGAGCCCCGGCGGGCGGCGGTCGGTCAGGCCCGTGCGTTCGAAGAAGGTCCGGCCGAAGCCGAAGGTGACGGTCAGCGAGGACGGTCCGGCGTCCAGCGCGATCCCGGTGTCGTGGTCCGGTCCGTCCGCCGCGCCGTTCCCGGCGGGCTCGCCGGCCATCAGGCGTTCGGCCGTCGCCGACCACCGGCGCATCAGGGCGGCGGCCTCCTTCCGGCCGGCACCGGGCACCAGGTCGAAGGCGACGAGATGGCCGCTCGCCTGAAGCGGAGTGGTGATCCCCGGTTGATGTTTCCCGTGAAACATCACCTGGGTGGAGCCGACCGCGGTCAGTGCGGTGGGTTCGTCGGGGCGGGTCGCGGCATAGCCGGTGGCACCGCCTGCCGCGCCCAGCACCAGCCCGGCCGCACCGGCCGCGCCCGCGCTGCCGATCAGCCGACGCCGGGAGATGCCACCGTCGGTACGGGCAATCTCGCCGCGGGCGCCGCCGTCACGGGCTCCGTCGTCACCGGCGCCGCCGTTCACGCCGCGGGATGCTTTCCTGCTGTTGTCTACGCTCACGATCCTGCTCAGCCGATCTTCACGTTCTTGTCGATGGACGTCTGATCGATGTCCGACGTACGGACGGTCACGGCGACATTCCAGTTGCCCGCCATCGGGATCTGGACGTCGCCGGCGGTCCAGTGGCCCTCGGTCAGCCGGGCGGGGACGACGGGGAGCGGGCCGATGTCCTTGGACTTCAGGGTGAGGGCGACCTTCACCTCGGGGACGTCCATGGGCTTCCCGTCGCTGTCGTCGATCCAGAGGTGGAGCTCATTGGCGCCGGTACCGGCCGGAGTGATCTCCATCCGCGCCGTTCCCTTGCCATTGGCGCCGCCCGTGTCGAAGGGCAGCTTCATCTCGACCGGGCCCGCGGCCGCCGGGGCGGCCGCCGAAGTCGATGCGCGGGCCGCCTCTTCCTCGGTACGCGCCGGCTCGGTCGAGGTCAGCACGGTCGTCACCGTCAGCAGCGCCACGGCGACGCCCACTTCGGCCAGCACCGACCGGCGCAGCCCCGACCGGTCGGGGTCGGCGTCGCGGATCCGCTTCTTCTCGGCGGTGGCCACGGCGGCCTGCTGCCGGGCGAGCTGAGCCGCCCGCGCGGGGTCCTCGGCCGTGGCCCCAGAAGCGCTCGTGGTCCCAGAAGCGCCCGTGGCCCCGGAAGCGTCCGCGGTTCCGGAGGCGTCCGGGGCCGTGCTTTCGGACGCCTGGGCCGGAGCGGACTTCTCGGCCTCCGTCGCCTCCGCCGCCGGGCCGCCCCCGCCCGTGATCAGGCGGGCCGTCCACCGCCGCGAGATCCAGGCGATCCCGACGAGGAGGGCGACGAGCCCCACCTTCACGAGCAGCAGCTGCCCGTATGCGGTGTCGGTGAGCGCGGACCAGGTACCGACCTGGCGCCAGGACTGGTAGATCCCGGTCGCCGTGAGCACGATGACGCTGCCGAACGCGATGCGGGAGAAGCGTCGTACGGCCGCCGCACCGATGTCGGGGGTCCGGTAGAGCGCGACCAGCAGGGTCGTGAGACCGCCGAGCCAGGCTGCGACGGCCAGCAGGTGGAGCACATCGACCGGCATGGCGATGCCGGGCTGGAGCCCGGTCGAGGCGTGCTCGGCGAGCGCCCACGTACCGGCGATCCCGGCAGCGATCACCGTGCCGCCGATGGCCAGACCGAAGGTGAGGTCCCTCTTCTCGCGCTCGTCCTCGCGCTTGGCGTAGGCGCCGAAGAGCACGGCGATGAAGAGCGCGGAGGCGCCGAGCAGCAGCAGCCGGGAGACGAGTGCGGCGCCGGGCTTGGTGTCGAGCACGGCCTTCAGGCCGTCGAGGTCGAAGGCGTCCGCGAGCTTCCCGGACCCGGTGTACGGGTTGCGCAGGAGCAGCATCGCCAGGGTGGCGACGGTGAGGGTCATCCAGCCGCGTACGACCAGGCGCTGCAACGGCCGGGCCCCCGCACCGCGTTGCCAGCAGGCCAGCACGAAGGCGGAGCCGCCGGCCAGCAGGATGAAGCCGGCGTACGCGGCGTAGCGCGCGATGCCGTAGAGGGTGCCGACGAGGCCGCCCCCGGCCTGGTTCGTCGGGAGCGCCACGGTGGTCTTGGAGGGGGCTCCGACGGAGAAGGTGAAGGCGCCGGACACGGGGTGGCTGTCCGCGGACACGGCCTGCCAGGCGACGGTGTACGTGCCGTCGGGCAGTCCGGCGTGCAGCGAGACGCCGTACTTCGCGAGGGAACCGCCCCCCAGATCGCGCGGGACGGCAGCGGTGTCGGCGCGTTTGCCGTCGGGGTCCAGGATCCGGATGGAGTCCTCGTCGACGGCGACCTGCTCGGAGAAGGTGAGCGTGACCTCCTTGGGGGCGGTGGCGACCACCGCCCCGTCCTTCGGATCGCTCCCGGTCAGTGCGGCATGCGCGGACGCGGGACCCGCGCCTCCCAGCAACAGGGCGAACACCATGCCGACGAGGGCGGCGAGGAGCGCGGCCGCGGCCAGTGGCCGGCGCATCGCGGGGGTGGACGGGGTCGGTCCGAAGTGCGGGGCGGTGGCTGTCATGACGAGTCAGTCCCTCATGGCTTCTTCGGGTTGTAGGTGGTCTCCTTCACGGGAAGGGTGACCTTTATCGGGTCGGCCTTCTCGAAGTGCAGCTCCACGGACACCTTGTCGCCCTGCTCGGGCCGCTGCTTGAGTTTCATGAACATGATGTGGTTTCCGCCGCGCTGCAGATCCAGCTCACCGCCCGCGGGCACGTCGAAGGACGTCACCATGCGCATGGTCTGGTTCTTCGTCTCGTGGATCGTGATGTCGTCGGAGAGCGAGCTGGTGACCGAGGTGAGCCGGTCGGACGCCCCGCCGCTGTTCTTCACGACGAGGAATCCGGCCGCCATGTCGCTGACGGGCTGCGGCATGAACGCGCCGGTCACCTTCAGCTCCGGCTTGCCGTCCGAGGACGAGCAACCCGCCAGCGTCAGCCCCGCGGTGAGGGCGGCGACGGAGACGAGGGCAGTGCGGCGGTTCACGGGGTCTCCCCCTTGACGATCTTGGGGAGGTCCTTGGTGTAGTCGTCGGGCGAGGTGTCCTCGCTGTAGACGAGATAGCCCTTGTCGGTCTTCGGCGAGAACGCGATGACCTGGGACCCGTGCATCGAGACGACCGTGCCCTTCTCCTTCTTCGGTGCGTCGATGCCGATGCCGATCTGGCGTGCGCCCGCCTGGATGGCCGGGAAGTCGCCGGTGAGGCCGACGAAGGAGGCGTCCTGGGACTTGAGCCAGGTGCCGAGCGAGGACGGGGTGTCCCGCTCGGGGTCGGTGGTCACGAAGACGACCTGGAGCTTGTCCTGGTCGGCCTTGGGCAGCGCCTTCTTGGCGATGGCGATGTTGCTCATGATGAGCGGGCAGACATCGGGGCAGTTGGTGTAGCCGAAGTAGATCAGTGTCGGCTTGCCCTTGGTCTGCTCACGGAGGTCGTACTTCTTGCCGTGGGTGTCGGTGAGGACGAGGTTCGGCTTGGTGAACGGCTGGTCCAGGACGGTCGCGGCCTTGGTCTTGGCCTCGACCGATACGTCGGCGATGGGCTTCTTGGCGTTGTCGTCGTTGCTGCCGCAGGCGGACAGGGTGAGCGCGGCCGCGGCGACGAACGCCGCGGCCAGCACCGTTTTCTTAGTCATGGAGCACTGGTTCCTGAGGGTCGGTGTTACGGGTGGTGCGGTGGATCAGGCGGCGCGGCGGCGGCCGGCGAGGACTCCGAAGGCCACTCCCGCCACGCCGATGACGATGCCGACGATGCCGAGGACACGGGCCGTGGTGTCGCTGCCGGACGCGTCCGAAGCGGCCGTCGTCTCCTTGTCCGCCGCCTGAGCACCGGCGTCGGCGCTCTTGGCGCCGGCGGCCGCACCGTGCTCGCCGGTGGCGGGTGCGGTCAGGGCGAGGACCGGCGCCGGGCTCTCGGGCTCCTCGGCGCCCTTCTTCTGCTCCTCGATCCAGCGAACGACTTCCTTGTTGTCGTACGTCTGGATGGCCTTGAACACCAGCTGGTCGGCGTCCTCGGGGAGCTGGCCGATGGAGAGCGGGAACTGCTGGAACCGGCCGGGGCGGATGCCGCGCTCGTCCTTGTCGCCCGTGGCGGTCCAGGTGACCTTGGAGACGGCCTCGTTGATCTTCTGGCCGTGCATCTCCATCGGCTTGGCCAGCTTGCTCCTGGTGACCTCGATGTCCCAGCCGGGGACGGCCTGCGGCTGGACGGAGGCCAGCGGGTGGTCGGTCGGGAAGTTGACCTCGACCTTGGTCGTCGCGGCGTCGTCGCGCTCGTTGGGGACCTTGAAGTTGACGGTGGCGTAACCGCCCTTGGCGGCTTCGCCCTGCGGCTGCACGCTGACGTGCGCGGAGGCGGTCCCGGCGAGAATCAGGACGGTGGACGCGGCGACGCCGCCGGCGAGGGCGATGCGGGAAACGTTCATGGCAGTTATCACTCCACGGAAGCACGAAGGAAGGTGGTGCGGCGCGCGGGTGCGCGCCGGCATCACGACACCTCTCCCCTCCGAACGGCGGGCATGCGCCGACCGGGTACGGAACCGAGCGGTCCGTGTGCCGGGTGGAGGTGTCGCGTCAGGCTGCGAGTGCGTACGCGAGTGGCGGACCGCGCCTGATCACCTGGTGCTGCAACGGGTCCCCGGTGGAGGGGGCCGGGGCGTCGACCGCCGTACGGAGGATGCGCGGCCCGGTCGTCGGGCCGCCGGGAAGCCCGGCGCGCAGGGCGTCGACCAGGGCGAGCGCGGCGCGCAGCGCGCGCAGCCGGGCCCCGGCCGCGATCTCCTGGGCGCCGTGCGCGGACAGCCGGACCAGCCTGAACAGGGCGATCTCGCCGCGGCGCAGCAGCCAGCCCGTGGCCACCGCGGCCAGCAAGTGGCCGAGCAGCATGGGCAGGTCGGGCAGCAGGGTGGCGAGCGCGGCCGGATCCGCACCGGACGAGGCGGCCAGGTGCTGATGGCCGCCGCCCGCCACCGCCGCCGGGTCGATGCCCGCGGTGGTGACGATTCGGTGCGCCTCGGCGGCGCTCAGCTGCGCCGGACCGGCCCCGCACACGAGGCTCGCCGCGAACCGGATCAACGAGTCGTCCCCCGCTGCGGTGTTCGCCGGGGTGTTGTGCGTGCCCATGCCGAACAGGGCGTGCAGGGCGATCTGTCCACCCGCCAGCGCGGCGGCGATGGACGGCAGTGAACGCTCGCGTCCGGCGAGCGGTGCCGCCACCGCGGACATCCCCAGGAACCCCGCGAGCAGGGTCCACCAGGGGACGGGCGCACAGGAGGCCAGCGTGTGACCGGCCGCGGACAGCGCGACACAGACCGCGGCGAACACCGCGGTCCTCAGGAGCCGCAGACCGGCTCCGGCGCGTGCGACCGGCATAGACATGGCGGGGTCATCATCGCACCGGGTCCCCGGGTTCCGTACGGCAGGTCCGGAAGGTCGGCTTCCGTCCGATTGGAACGAGCCGGTGGGCACGTACCGGTGGAACGTGCCAAGCGGAACGTTCCACGTGGAACATGCCGGGTGGAGCATGCCGGCCGGATCGGACTCGCGCGGTGTACGGCGGGCATACACGGGCGCACGTGGAGCTGGTATCCGCCGAATGAGCGGTCTCACATCCGGTCTGCGCTTACGAACGACGCTGCGCGGCAATAGGTATCGGTATGTCGAGCCGCAGCCAGGAGGCTGGAGCATGAGCATCTGGTGGTCCCTCCATCTGCGGCGCGAGGCTGCGAGCGTTCCGCTCGCCCGCCGCTTCCTGCTGGGCACCATGGAGACCGCGGGCGTGGACCCGGACATCTCCTTCGACCTGTCGCTCGCACTCAGCGAGGCCTGCGCGAACGCCGTCGAGCACGGCGGTGACCACGGCGTCCATGAGGACCCGGAGGGCCAGGGTGACCGGTTCGGCACCCGGGATCCGTGGGACGTGTGGGACGAGCTGCCCGGCGCCGCCTCGGCGCAATACCGGGTCACCGCCTACCTGGACGGCGAGAAGTGCCGTATCGAGGTGGCCGATTCGGGGCCCGGCTTCCCAGCCCGGGGCCCCCTTCGTACGACGGCGCAGAACTACGAACCCCGGCAGTACCCGCCGCTCGGAGCCGAGGACGGCCGGGGGCTGTGCCTGATCGAGCAGCTCGCCGACCACGTGCACTTCGGCAACCGCCCCGGCCGCGGTGCCGTCGTCAGCTTCGACAAGGTCTTGAAATGGCGGAAGGACGCCCTGCTCATGGTGTCCTGAGCAGGGCGTCCTTCGCCGGGTTCCGCGGCCTTCCGGCCCGGAAGGCCGGGCCGGATGGATCAGCCCCTGAGCCGGGCCATCCACTCCTCGACCTCGTCGGACCGGCGCGGCAGCTTGTCGGAGAGGTTCCGGTTGCCGTCCTCGGTGACGAGGATGTCGTCCTCGATCCGGACGCCGATGCCCCGGTACTCCTCCGGCACGGTCAGGTCGTCGGACTGGAAGTACAGACCGGGTTCGACCGTGAGGCAGACGCCCGGCTCCAGCGTTCCGTCGACGTACGCCTCGGTGCGCGCGGCGGCGCAGTCGTGGACGTCCATGCCGAGCATGTGACCGGTGCCGTGCAGCGTCCAGCGGCGCTGGAGCCCCAGCTCCAGGACCTTGTCCACGGTCAGGTCGCCAAGCAGGCCCCACTCGACGAGCTTCTCGGTGAGCACCCGCTGTGCGGCGTCGTGGAAGTCGCGGTAGGCGGCGCCGGGCTTGACGGCGGCGATGCCCGCCTCCTGCGCCTCGTACACGGCGTCGTAGATCTTCCGCTGCAGCGGCGTGAACGTGCCGTTGATCGGAAGGGTGCGGGTGACGTCGGCGGTGTAGAGGTCGTTGGTCTCCACGCCGGCGTCGAGCAGCAGCAGCTCGCCGGAGCGCACCGGTCCGTCGTTGCGCACCCAGTGCAGGGTGGTGGCGTGCGGGCCGGCCGCGCAGATCGAGCCGTAGCCGATGTCGTTGCCCTCGATGCGGGCACGCAGGAAGAAGGTGCCCTCGATGTAGCGTTCGCTCGTCGCCTCGGCCTTGTCGAGGACCTTGACGACGTCCTCGAAGCCGCGCGCGGTGGCGTCGCAGGCCTTCTCCAGCTCGGAGATCTCGAAGGCGTCCTTGACCAGCCGGGCCTCGGACAGGAAGACGCGCAGTTCCTCGTCGCGCTCCGCGGTGACCTTGTCGGTAAGCGCGGCCTCGATGCCGGCGTCGTGGCCGCGGACGCCCCGGACCGGACCGGTGGCCTCGGTCAGTGCGGCGGGGAGCTTGCGCACGTCCTTCGCCGGGACGCCCAGCAGCTGCTCGGCCTCGGCGAGGGAGTGGCGGCGGCCGACCCACAGCTCGCCCTGGCCGTCGAGCCAGAACTCGCCGTTCTCACGGTCGGAGCGCGGCAGCAGATGGATGGTCGCCTCGTGACCGTCCTCCGTCGGCTCCAGCACGAGGACGCCGTCCTGGGTCTGGTCGCCGGTGAGGTACGCGTACTCGGTGGAGGCGCGGAAGGCGTACTCGGTGTCATTGGAGCGGGTCTTCAGGTTGCCCGCGGGAATGACCAGTCGCTCACCGGGGAAGCGCGCGGAGAGCGCGGCGCGGCGGGCGGCCGTGTGTACGGCCTGGGGGATCGGTTCGAGGCCGTGCAGTTCGGTATCGGCCCAACCGGACTTCATGTTCGCGGCGAGTTCATCGGAGACGCCCGGGTACAGGCCGTTCTTCCGCTGCTTGACCGTCTCTTCTTCCTCGGTCTCCGGGTTCTCCGGGGTGAGCTCCTCAGCCACGATTTGTCTCTCCTTGATACGACACTGGACCCCGTCCATCGTACGGGCGTACGGAAGGGGGCACAGGGCCGGAGGACCTGTTACATGGTTGGACCGGGGCAGGCGGACGGGGCGGGGAACCCCGCGAGACCTGGGGTCGCTCAGTCGAAACGCGCGGCCAGTACGACCACGTCCTCGGCACTGTCACCGGGATCGGGAGCGCGGTCGCTGCGGTCGAGCCCGTCCGGCAGCACGGTGCGCAGCACATGGTCGGCGACGGCTCCGGCGTCGTGGCGCATCGCCTTCGGTACGGACGCGGCCGCCGAGTGCAGCCGTGCGAACGCCCGGTCCGTCGAGACGCCGGTGCGGTGCAGCAGCCCGTCGGTGTAGAGCAGTACGGTCTCGCCCGGCGCCGGGACGATCTCCACGCTGGGCGCCTCCCAGCAGGCGAGCATGCCCAGCGGCGCGGAGACCGAGGTCTCGATGAATTCGGTGCGCCGGTCGCCGATCAGGAGAGGCGGGGCGTGGCCCGCGCCGGCCAGCAGGATCCTGCGCTCGGCCGGTTCGCAGTACGCGAACAGCGCCGTCGCCGTACGGGCCGGTTCGGTGAGCCGCAACAGCAGTTCCAGGTCCGAGAGCACGGCGACCGGGTCCTCGCCCTCCATCACCGCGTACGCCCGCAGACCCGCCCGCAGTCGTCCCATGGCGGCCAGGGCACTCGGCCCGGAGCCGTTCACCGAGCCCACCGCGAGACCGAGCGCGTCCTCCGGCAGGGCCAGCGCGTCGTACCAGTCGCCGCCGCCCTGCGCCGCCCTGCGGTGGCGGGCGGCCAGCTGCACGCCGGGGACCTGGGGCAGCCGGCTGGGCAGCAGCTCCTCCATGACGGTCGAGACATCGGCCCTGGCCCGCTCCAGCTCCAGCAGCCTGGCCAGGTGTTCGCCGGCGTGTCCGGCGTAGAGGCCGACGAGATGGCGCTGGCGCTCCAGCGGTTCGGCGGGTTCGTCGTACAGCCAGACGGCGGCACCGAGTCTGCCGGTCGCCTCGGCAGTGATCGGTACGGCGTAGCTGGCGGCGTATCCGAGCCGGGCGGCGACTTCGCGGCGGCGGGGGTCCAGGCCGGGGTCGCCCAGCAGATCGGGGGTGGTCAGTGCTCCTTCGGTATCCGGGAGGCCTTCCAGGATCCGGCCGTAGGAGGTGGCGGTGCGCGGAATCGTCTCGATCTGCCCGAGCTCGGCATGGGCGAGCCCGAGGCCGATGGTGGACACGGGGCCGCGGCGGTCGGACGGTTCGAAGACGACCAGGCCGCGGCGGGCGCCGACCAGGGCTGCCCCGGCATCCAGGAGTTCGTGGAGCGCATCGTCGAGCGTGCTGGTTCTGGCCAGCCGCTCGGTGAGTTCGTGCAACGTGGTGAGGTCGGAGATCCAGCCGGCGAGCCGATCCTGGATGAAGGCCCCGGGGGCGGAGGGCACTTCGGACAGAGACCCGGCAGTGTGCGCTGAAACCGGAACTGTGGGGTCGATTCCAGCCACTTTCGGGAGGTGTGGGGCGCTCATGGCTGCCGACTTTCCGACCAGTGCGTTTCGTCGAATAGCATCGCAAACCCCCATGTCATTCTGCGTCGCTATCAGGGCATCCGCATGTACACGTGCACCACATGTACACGCACAAGTGAGGCGATGTCCAGCATTGTCACCACGGGATTTATGGTGTCAGAGTGGCCGCCAAGTTGGCCAAAAAACGCACCCTTGGGTAACTATTTACGGTCGACTGGGTGTGCTCGAACAGGGGGCGTTCTCAGGGTGAAGTCCCGGAGGAGCGTCATTTCGGGCATGCTGGGTACGTAATCGATGAAGGCCAGGGGCAGTTCTGATCGCCCCGGAACCCGGCAGCGGGCCCGGACGTCCTCTCCAGTGACGGCCACGCACCCACCCCCGAGTGGCGGGGTTTGCACCTTGGTACGGCAGGCGCGACATGCGCGCTGCCACTCGCCGCGCTCGTCCGGACCCCATCGGTCCGGACCTGTCTCGCACCTGCTCGACTCGGCACGGCCCATGCTCGGTACCGACGACCCACCCGTACCGCAGATTCGAAGAGCATGTACGCACGGTGAAGTGATGTACACGTACAGCAACTCG
The DNA here is from genome assembly GCF_044765565.1 of Streptomyces sp. NPDC102437. NCBI lineage: Bacteria > Bacillati > Actinomycetota > Actinomycetes > Kitasatosporales > Streptomycetaceae > Streptomyces > Streptomyces sp. NPDC102437. Next base: position 19,606 of record NZ_JBIWKI010000015.1, read on the forward strand.
CACGTGGTGTGACGTGGACCCTCGGCGTTCAACGGAAAGGAACGAGCGCTCATGCGCGAGATCCTCGGAAGGCGACGCAGGCTCCGGCTCCGGCGCAGGGGAAGGTCCGCCCAGCTCGACGCGGCCCTGACCTGTGCCACCGCATGGCAGTGGCCCGTGCTTCCCGGAGTGGGACTGCAGGCGGCCGGTGCCCGCGGAGGCCGTGGCCGCGGCTGCGCCTGTCCCGATCCTGAGTGCGCCGTGCCCGGCGCACACCCCTTCGATCCCGGTCTCCTCGCGGCGACCACCGACGAGCGCATGGTGCGCTGGTGGTGGACCAACCGGCCCACCGCCCCGATCCTCCTGGCCGCCGGCGGGCGCGCCCCGTGCGCGCTGAGCCTGCCGGCCGTGGCCGCCGCCCGCGCGCTGGTGGAGCTTGACGGGATGCATGTGCGGCTCGGCCCCGTGGTGGCGACGCCGACACGGTGGTCGTTGCTGGTCGCCCCGTACAGCCTCGAACGGCTCGGTGAGCTGCTGCACGCCCAGGACTGGGTGCCCAGTTCGCTGCGTTTCCATGGCGAGGGCGGCTATCTCGTCCTCCCGCCGTCCGAGGTGGGGGCGGGGCAGGTGCGCTGGGAGCGGGCCCCGGCGCCGGACGCGCCGTGGCTGCCGGATGTGGGGGCGGTGCTGGACGCGCTGGTCGAGGCGAGCAGCGGCGCACCGGACGGCGGCAGCCGGCTCGCGTACTGACGGGTGCCGGCGGGTACCGGGGTGAATCGCGTGTGCCCGGTATTCCGCCGGGATATCCGGCGGACCGTCAGATACCCATCTGAAGCCGACCAATGAGGCTCGTCAATATCCGGTGATCGGTTTCCGCATGTCGCATACGGCTCCGGTTCCGATCTCGGCTCATGCCGCGCAAATGCAAAGTCCTCTGCTTCCGTCGCTGCAAAGTGCGGCGGCGGAAGGCTTTCCGATGGCCTTTCCGGAACACTGTGGACGAGTTACTCGAATGTTTATTCGAGTAACTCGGATCGTCCACCCGCTGATGTCCGGAACCCGGCATCCGGAACCCGGCATCCGGAACCCGGCATCCGGCGCCCGACCAGGCATCTGTCCGAGACCGATCGGTCCGTACGCGGCTCGGGGCGTCAAACGGGCAAGGTGAGGGCCCGGGGTGGAACAGAGGAGTTCTGGGGGCGCGATCCGTCGTGTCCGATCTAGCCGGGCGTATCGACGAGAGGTTTGCGCGCGGGCTCGTGCGCCGTGTCGCGCGCTGTGCGCCGCATCCGGAAATGAGGACGCCCGATCGCTGGCGACGGGGGATGCACCAGCGACCGGGCTTCTAGAACGGTAACAAGAGATCTGCCGTTCGCAAATTCGATCTCGCGTATTCGGACAGGGATTTACCTGCGAGTACGGCGAGTTGTGACGCGAGTCACCTGACGACCCCGGTGGGGCCCGGGGTTCGTCACTGTCAGCTGAGCGTCACTTGGCGGTTGGTGAGACCGCCGCGGGCCCGCCTCTCCTCCGCGGTGAGCGGCGCGTCCGAGGCGAGCGCCTCGGTCAGTCGCTCCGCGAACTCCGCCGCGGGCTTCTCGCATTCCTCGGCATCCATCGCGCTCGGCAGGTCCCAGACCGGGACCATCAGCCCGTGCGCCCGGAAGGACCCGACCAGCCTGGTGCCCTCGCCCAGCGAGGAGGTGCCGGCGGCGTGCAGCCGGGCGAGTGCGTCGAGCAGCCGCTCCTCGGCGTGCGGCATGACCCAGCGAAGGTGGTTCTTCTCCGGGGTCTCGCACCAGTAGGCGGCATCCACACCGGCGAGCCGCGTCGTCGGGATCGCCGCCTCGTTCGCGCGCTCCAGGGAGGCGGACACCTCGGGCGTGGCGTTCTCCGCGTCCGGCACCCAGAATTCGAAGCCGGGGTGGACGGCGGGCTCGAACGCCGCATCCGGGTCGAGCACATCCTGCAGCCGGGGACCGTCGGCCGGCACGCGCTGCGCCGCCACGGGCGAACCGGGCTCGGCGGCGAGCGCCCGCAGCAGGGTGTCCGCGAGGTCACGGCTGAGGTCGCCGGACGGGGTGTCGTTCTGCAGGGCGAGCAGCACCGAACCGTTGTCGCGGCGGAGCGCCGGCCAGGCCATCGGCAGCACGGTCGCGAGCTCCACCGAGGGCACGCCCTCGGGCAGTCCGTCCTTCAGCGTCAGCGCCACCGTGGCGGCCGGCACCAGTTCGCGCAGGGCGACCCAGTCGCACTCCCCGGCCAGACCCTCGAAGGGACGGTGGACGAGCTCGGTCACGGCCTGGGCGGCGGCGCGGCCGTGACACGCCTTGTAGCGGCGGCCCGAACCGCACGGGCAGGGCTCGCGAGCCCCGACCACCGGGATCTCGCCGTCCTTGAGTTGCTGCTTCCCGGCCTTGGTCTGAGGGCGCTTCTTGGCCATGGTGGGCTTTCTCCCGATTGCGACAGTGCGGTCTGGCCCGCGAGCCTAGCCGTCCCCGTCGCGTTCGGGACACACATGCCACGCGCCCACGCGTACGCCGGTAACCGGCATCCGTGCCGGAACGTCAGCTCACGTCGTCGAAGGCGTCCGCGAAACCCAGCGCGTCGAGCCCCGAAACGCCGGCCCCCGAAACGCCGGTTCCCGGCATGCCAGGCCCTGCCGCACCCGGCACCCCGGACTGCTGCCCGTGCACCTCGTTGACCAGGACCCAGACAGTCACTTCACCGGACGAGCTGTCGCGTACGCCCCACTCGTCGGCCAGCGCGCTGATGATGTTGAGCCCGCGGCCGCCTCGCGCCGTCACCGAAGGGGTGGCCGGAACCGGACGGGTGGGACCGCCGCCGTCCGTCACTTCGACGGTCAGCCCACCCGTTCTGTCGACGCGCCACGCGGCGCGGACGTCGCCGTCACCCACATCCGTGTGCCGGCCCAGTGGCCTGCCATGCCGGCAGGCATTGCTGAGCAGTTCGGAAAGAATCAGTACTGCATCGTCGACGACCGAATCCGACACCCCGTGACTGCGCAACTGCTCGCGCATCCGGTGCCGCGCCTGGCCCACGCCCGCAGGGCCATGGGGTACGGCCATGCTCGACGACGTGGGCACTTTCTGTGCCACCACCAACGCCACCCCCGAGACCTCCTTTGCCCCACGCCACGGAGTGGATGCCCCCCTGGGCTGGACCGGAAACCGGCCGATGGACTGCCGGTGACGCACTCGTAACGATCGAATACGTTTCGAATGCGCCGGTGCACTCCGTGTAACTGATGTTAAGAACGTCCCAGTTGTGACAGAACCTGTTTCGGGCGGTTCGTGATGATTGCCTCGATGCCGAGACCGACGCAGAGTTCGACGTCCGCCGGCTCGTTCACCGTCCAGACGTGCACGCGGTGCCCCGCGCGGTGCAGCCGGTCGATGTATCCGGGGTGGTTGCGTACGATCCGCATGCCCGGACCGGCGATACGGGCCCCGGCCGGCAGCCGTCCGTCGCGCAGCCGCGGCGAGACGAACTGCATCAGGTACACGGTGGGCAGCGTGGGGGCCGTGGCCTGGACGCGGTGCAGCGAGCGCGCCGAGAAACTCATGACGCGCACCGGGGACGGGCCGTCGGCCGGGGGCGCGTCGAGTTCGAAGTGCTTCAGCAGTTGCAGCAGCCGCTCCTCGACCTGGCCCGCCCAGCGTGTGGGGTGCTTGGTCTCGATGGCCAGCTGGAGCGGACGGCCGGCGGCCCGGGTCTCGACGACGAGTTCGAGCAGCCGTTCCAGGGTGAGTACGGAGGTGAGCTCCCCGGGCACCGGATCCCAGTCCGGGGACTCCGACTCCTCGCGGTCCTTCCAGGAGCCGAAGTCGAGGGCGGCGAGGTCGGCTAGCTCCAGGGCGGAGACGGCGCCGCGCCCGTTGGACGTGCGGTTCACCCGGCGGTCGTGCACGCACACGAGGTGACCGTCGGCGGTCAGGCGCACGTCGCACTCCAGGGCGTCGGCGCCGTCCTCGATCGCCTTCCGGTACGCGGCCAGGGTGTGCTCGGGGGCGTCGTCGGACGCGCCCCGGTGCGCGATGACCTGGATGGGGTGGTGCGTGGATTGCTGCCGTGCGTGAGTCACGGCGTCATCGTGTCACCGTCGGGCGACCGCTGGGGCGCACGTTGCACGGCGCGAGCGCGCACCTCCGGGGCGCGGCCGAGGCGCACCCTGCGGTGCGTCTTGCACCGGGGGACCGTTTTGACCGATGTAAAGATTGGTGTGCGGATGCACAGGTCCTGCTTACAGTGGCCTGACGTGCGTTGGGAAAAGCTGTTACCGGTCACGTACACAGCGGATCTCTTGCCGAAATTGATGTGGAACCCGAGGAGTAAAGAGCTGTGAGCACAGAGAACGAGGGCAACGAGGGCACTGCGGGCGAGGCCGTTCCGTCCGTTCCGTCCGTACCTCCAGTGCCGGCCGGTGCTCCTCAGGGGGCGCCCGGGAGCCAGCCCGAGTCCACCCCCGCCCCGGCGGCCGAGTCGCCCACCGCACCTCCCCACGCGCCCCAGCCCCACACCACCCCTTATCCGCCGCAGGCGCAGTCGGCCGCCGAAGCCGACTGGCCGCCCCCGGCCCCGCCCGCCGTGCCCGCGTACGCCTCCCACGGTGCGGGCGGCGGCGGCCCGGTCTGGGGCGCGCAGCCCCAGCCGTACGCCCCCGAAGGCCCGCGCAAGCGCGGCATGAGCGGACTGGTGGCGGCGGTGGCAGCCGCGGCGCTGATCGCCGGCGGCATCGGCGGCGCCTTCGGCTACTGGGCGGCCGACCGCAACGGCTCCGGCTCGACCACGGTCTCGGCCTCCGCCGATCCGCAGGACCTCAAGCGCGATCCCGGCACGGTCGCGGGCGTGGCAGCCAAGGCGCTGCCCAGCGTGGTCACCATCGACGCGCAGGGCGGCGACGGCGAGGGAGGTACGGGCACCGGCTTCGTGTACGACAAGGAGGGCCACATCCTCACGAACAACCACGTGGTGGCCTCCGCGGCGGACAGCGGCCAGCTCACGGCGACGTTCTCCAACGGCAAGAAGTACGGTGCCGAGGTGGTCGGCCGGGCGCAGGGCTACGACGTCGCCGTGCTGAAGCTGAAGAACCCGCCGTCCGGGCTCGCCCCGCTCTCCCTCGGCAATTCGGACCAGGTCGCGGTCGGCGACTCCACGATCGCGATCGGTGCCCCGTTCGGCCTGTCCAACACGGTCACCACGGGCATCATCAGCGCCAAGAACCGCCCGGTCGCCTCCGGTGACGGCTCCGGCGGCAGCAACTCGTACATGAGCGCCCTGCAGACCGACGCCTCGATCAACCCGGGCAACTCCGGTGGCCCGTTGCTGGACGCCCGTGGCGCGGTCATCGGCATCAACTCGGCGATCCAGTCGACCGGCAGCAGCGTCGGCCAGACCCAGGCGGGCTCCATCGGCCTCGGCTTCGCGATCCCGATCAACCAGGCGACCAACGTCGCCCAGCAGCTGATCAAGACCGGCAAGCCGGTCTACCCGGTGATCGGCGCCACGGTCACCATGGACGAGAAGAGCAGCGGCGCGGTCATCTCCAACCAGGGGGCGGGCGGCACGGAGGCGGTGTCGAAGGACGGCCCCGCGGACCGGGCGGGCCTCAAGGCGGGCGATGTCATCACGAAGTTCAACGACACCGCGATCGACAGCGGCCCGACCCTGATCGGCGAGATCTGGACCCACAAGCCCGGCGACCACGTGACGCTGACCTACGAGCGCGACGGCCGGACGGCGACGGCCGAGGTCACCCTCGGGGAGCGCAGCGGCGACAGCTGACCCGGCCGGTCGTCCACAGCGCCCGACACCAGGAGGGCCCCGCACCCGCGGGGCCCTCCCGCGCATCCGGACGACGGCCGACTACCGGTACGCTGTAGGCGCTCCGTCACAGGCTGGCGGAGCAGGGGTGGGTTGCCCGAGCGGCCTAAGGGAACGGTCTTGAAAACCGTCGTGGCGCGAGTCACCGTGGGTTCAAATCCCACACCCACCGCAGCAGTTCGGCGAACACGCCGATGAGAAGGGGCGTCCCGGGAACGGGGCGCCCCTTCGTCGTGGACGACGGTCCACCCGGTGGTGTCAGTGGCCGCTGTTAGCGTCCGGCCGTTCTGGCAGAGCTGTGTGAGGAGGGGACGGCGGATGGGTGCTTCGGGGTGGGACTACTCCGTGCCGTATCAGGAAGATCTCGTCGGGGCGTTCGAGGGGTTGCGACGGAAGGTCTTCGAGGAACGGCAGTACTACTGGGGTCCGGGCGCCGACTGGTGGCCCGAGGGGGAGCGGCTGCCCTGGCCCGAGACCGAGGAGGAACTGTGGGAGCACGAGCTCGTGCAGCACGACGGGACGCACTCGATCCTCGACATCTTCCGGATCATCGGGCCCGACGAGCAGCCGGACCACGGCACGGTCAAGCAGGTGACCGAGGAGGAGGCGCTGCGGGTCCTGGGCGCGCGGAAACTCACCCGGGCGCACGTGCCGAGGTTCGAGGAGTTCGACCACTGGCGTTGGCACGGGCGGTGCGCCGTGCTCCATGACGACCGGGGGGAGCCGCGGGAGATCTACTTCTGGGGCTACTCCGGCGACTGAGCCGACCAGGGCTTCCGCGGGCTGACTGGCTGCGGAGGCCGGAGTGCCGGGGCAGGGGCGAACTGAGTACGGCTACTCACGCCAGTGTCATGGTCCGGCCAGGAGCATGGGCAGCACCACATCTTCTGGGGGGAATCGATGAGTGCTCGCACCCTGCTGCGTCTGACCTTCGCCAATGCTGCTTCCGCTGTCTATCTGGGGCTCGTCGGCGCGAGCGTCGTGTTCGAAGTGGCTGCCGCGCTGTCCGAGGATCCCGGAATCGTCGGGATATGGACGTTCCTTCTCACCGCCCCCGCTTCCTTGCTGGCGGCAGGGGCGGTCGAGTCGGTCTGGGGATTGGAGGCGTCCTACTGGTACCTGGTCGGAGGGGTCGTCATCAGCGCTCTGGTCCAGTCGTTCGCCCTGGGGGCGCTACTGGCGGCTCTGCGCGGCCGTCGCCAGGGGAACCCCCGTCCGAGCCGTGGCTGAACCGTCCCGTTCCTTGCTCGGCAGGCCCCTGCTGGAGCACGCGCGGCGGGGATAGCCTCCAGCCATGGCGAGCTTCGAGATCACACCTATAGGTACGGTCCGTAACGACCGGACGGATGTCCAGCACACGGACAACTGGGGTGCAGTGCGCAGCACGATCACCATCGACGAGCGCTTCGGCGAGGCGGCACTCCAGGGCCTGGAAAGGTTCTCCCACGTGGAGGTCCTCTTCGTCTTCGACCAGTTCCCGGAGCGCGACGACTACCGCGAACCCCGCCCCTACCGCGGCCGTTCCGACCTTCCGCCCGTCGGAGTGTTCGCCGGCCGCGGACCCCGCCGGCCGAACCGCATCGGGGTGACGTGCTGCGCCGTCGAATCCGTCGACGGCCGCGAACTGGCGGTGGTGGGCCTCGACGCCGTCTCGGGTACCCCGGTCATCGACCTGAAGCCGGTGATGGTGGAGTTCAGCCCTGTGGACATCAAGCAGCCGGAATGGGTCAGCGGCCTGATGTCGGAGTACTTCCAGCCGTAGCCGGGGCCGTCGGGCCGGGTGGGTCAAGCGGCGTTTGTCCGCAGGGAGTTCGCTGATCAGGGGCGTAGCCGCGGTGGCCGGGGCGAGTGGTGGGGCGGACGGTTGGATACCAGCCATTTACGTTTGTGGCACCGGCTGCGGGTGAAGATTTTTGTCGCATGATGTGCCACCACACAGCGCTGCGTACTACTAGATTGTCAAAGCACCACGAGGCCGATCATGGTCTGCCTTTCATCGTTCATCAGCTGCCATTCGGCAGTCGGTCACCACGAACAACCCTGGTGAACACCATGTCCAGGCAGGCTTTCGGTCCGCACCACCGCGCACGGCCGGGCTGACAGTGCTGGACGGTCGCGACGTTCGCAGTAGTTCCTGACCTGATCCGGTTGTCCGGGGAGCCCCACGTTCCCGGCCGAGAGTATGAGGCGCGTTCTGTGAAGGTTCGTACGAGGCGGTCGGCCACTCTGATCTCAGGAGGAGTGGCGGTGGTGCTGCTACTGGCGGGTTGTGGCTCGGAGGACCAGATCTGGCCCTTCGAGAGCAAGGACACGATGGTCGTCGGCATGTCCGACGACATCCTGGCGACCGATCCGGCCGCGGGGTACGACCCCGGGTCCTGGCTGCTGTTCAACAACGTCTTCCAGTCGCTGCTGAGTTTCCCGCCCGGAAGCTCCATACCGGTGCCCGAGGCCGCCGACGAGTGTGCCTTCTCGGACGGCAGCAGGACCTACACCTGCACCCTGCGCGACGGTCTGAAGTTCAGCAACGGCCACAGCCTCACCTCGGCGGACGTCAAGTACTCCTTCGACCGGGCGATCAAGATCAACGATCCGGCGGGACCGGCGCCGCTGCTCTCCGGCATCTCGTCGATCAGGACCCCGGACGACAAGACCGTCGTATTCCGCCTCAAGGTGCCCGACGCCACGTTCCCGAGCAAGATCGCATCGGGTGCCGGCTCCATCGTCGACCGCCGGGTCTATCCCGAGGACAAGCTGCTCGAAGGCGGCGAGACGGTCGGTTCCGGTCCTTACAAGCTGGACTCCATAGACAAGACGAAGGCCGAATTCTCGGTCTATTCCGGCTATCACGGAACCGCCGAGGTGAAGAACTCCGGCGTGACGATGAAGCTCTTCCAGGGCGACCAGAACGCGCTCAAGACCGCGCTGGAGGAGGACGAGGTCGATATCGCGTACCGCGGTCTCACCGCCAAGACGGTCGCCGCCCTGGACACTTCGCCCAGCGCGGAGAAGGACGGCATCGACGTCGTCCAGGGAAGCAGCGCGGAAGTCCAGCACATGGTCTTCAACGTCTCCGACCCGGTGGTCGGCAAGCTCGCCGTACGCAAGGCCATCGCCTATCTCGTCGACCGGTACGCCCTGGTCAGCCAGGTCTACCAGTCCACGGCGACGCCGCTCTACTCGATCGTCCCGGTCGGTATCACCGGGCACGGCAACTCCTTCTTCAACACCTACGGCGACCGTCCGCAGCCGCAGAAGGCGAAGGACGTGCTGAGGGAATCCGGGATCACGGAGAAGGTGAAACTCACCCTCTGGTCCACGCCGAGCCGTTACGGACCGGCCACCGACGACGAACTCCGGACCATTGCCGATCAGTTGAACAAGAGCGGACTGTTCGAGGCCGGAATGAAGTCCGTTCCGTTCGACCAGTACGAAAAGGGCATCGCCGAGGGCAAGTTCGGCGTCTACGTCAAGGGCTGGGTTCCTGACTATCCCGACCCCGACAACTTCACCCAGCCGTTCTTCGGCGACGGAAACGTCCTGTCGAACAATTACGAGAACAGTGAGATCACCAAGAAGATCATCCCGGAGACCTCGTCCATGACCGACCGCTCGAACACCCGGTCGGCGTTCATCAAGCTCCAGGACATCGTGGCGCGTCAGCTGCCGCTCCTGCCGCTCTGGCAGGGAAAGCAGTACGCGGTCGCCAACGAGAACGTCCGGGGCCTGCAGAACTGTCTGGACACGTCCACCGTCTTCCGGTTCTGGGAACTCAGCATGGCGCCCTAGCCGTCTGTCGCTCCGGGAGCGGTCGTGGTGAGGCGGGCCGCCGATTCGATGGTGGCGCGGGCCTCGCGCTCGGTGAGGCCGGTGCGGACGGCGGCGTGGGTGAGGGCGTCCGCCAGGGCGTCGCCGTAGCCGTGTTCATAGGCGCGGCAGGCCGCCCAGAAGAGCCGTGTGTTGCGCTGGCCCTCGCGTGCCGCGAGGACGAAGCGGACCAGTCCCCGGCCCCGGTCCGGGGACTCCGCCCCGGTCCGGCGGCGCGCCGGGGGCATGAGCAGGCGCAGCAGCGCGCGGGGGCAGGGGGCCGGAGGCAGGCCGGCGGTGCCCGGGGCCAGTCGGTAGCGGCCGTGCGGAGTGACCGAGCCGGGGCCCACCAGGTAGCCGCCGGTGCCCCGGATGTCGATGCCGGGGGCCAGACGGCTCGCGGAGTTCGGTACGGGGATGCCGGGCGGGCCGGTCAGCCAGAGGTGCCGCCCGCCGCTCGGGGTGAGGACCGTGACGGTCGGCGGGATGGTGAACAGGTGGTGCAGGGCCAGTCGCCGGAGCGATACGGCGGAGTCCTCGCCGCCCGGGGTGTCGACGTCCAGGTCGATGCCGATGAGGTGGTGCGGGGGCCGGCCGCAGGCGATGCCGTAGCCGGTGGCCCAGGGGGCGGCGGCGAAGAGGGCCCGTACGGCGGCCGGGTCCGTGGTGGCGTCGTGGACACCGTGCCCGGGGAGGCCGCACGCGCCCCGGCAGGTGGACCGGCGGTCGTCGTTCCGGTGCGGAGAGGGCAGCGCGGGGAGCTTGCGGGCGGTCAGCGGGATGACGGGGAGCCCGCGCTCGGCGGCGGAGAGCGCGTGGGCGAGGGCCAGGGTGGCGGTCCGCCGGTCGGTGATGGCCATGGCTCTATTTTCGTTCAGGTGTTCGAAAAAGGGAAGGGAGTGTGGCGTCGGCGGGCCGGCCGCAGGAACGCTTCTCCTCTTGGGGGGTACGGGGCCGGGCCGCCCTGTCGTTTCCCGGTGATCCCCGGCGGGGCGCAGGCGGGGATGGCCTGGGGCTTTTGGGGCGCACAAAGGTTTATCGGAGCTTCCTCACGCCTGCGGGGGAATCGGCTCGCGCAGGCGGTTCGCCGGGGGGCCGGTGGGCAACTCTGGTCTCGCGACGTCGTGACCAAGACCGGGGCGGTCGGCCAACTGCCTCGGAACAAGCCGTGCTTCCGGTTTCTGGAGGAATTGAAATGGCAAGCATCCGTACCGCTCGTGCCCTCGCCGCTGTCGCCGCCCTGCCTCTCGCCGCCGCGCTCTTCAGCGGCGTGGCCCAGGCCGACAGCGGCTCGTTCGCGAACGACGGATCCAACGCGGCCGTTGCGACGGTCGTAGGCAGCGGTGTCGGCGGCAACAACTCCGGCAACTCGTCCACGTCCCAGCAGCAGGCCGTCGGCTCCGGAGCGTCGAACTCGAGCAACTCCGCGCAGGTGAACGGCTCGGGGTTCACCGTGGTCGACCAGGACAACGACAACGTCGCGGTGAATTTCACCAACCTCTGGTGACCCGTGGCCGGTCATGGCCGGTCGGGGGTTCGGGCCAAGGTCGGCCGCACATGCAACACGGTCTGCGCGAGGGTGCTTCGGCGCCCTCGCGCGGGCCGTTTCGCGTTTCCGGAGGAAGCGCACCACCGGGGCGGGCGCACGTCCGAGGAGCGTCGTCGACCTTGACAGCGGACGTGGATCTGACGGACAGTCAGAAACCCTGATCCGTAAGCCCCGTGTCCGGGAGGCAGCCCGCCGTGCACCTCGCCCAGACGGAACGCCAGCAACAGCTGCGCGCCGAACTCCGCACGTACTTCCGCGAGGTGATGCCCGGGAGGGACGCGGGTACGGTCCCGGGGGCCGAGGACCCGGCCGAACAGCGGCGGGTGCTGCGCAGGATCGGCGCCGACGGGATGCTCGGACTCGGCTGGCCCGTCGAGTACGGCGGCCAGGGGCGCGGCGCCGACGAGCAGTTCGTCTTCTTCGACGAGGCGTACCGGGCCGGGGCACCCGTCTCGATGGTCACCCTCAACACCGTCGGCCCGACGCTGATGAAGTACGGGACCGATGAGCAGAAGGCGTACTTCCTGCCCAGGATTCTCAGCGGCGACCTCGTCTTCGCCATCGGCTACAGCGAGCCCGAGGCCGGTACGGACCTCGCCTCGATGCGCACCAGGGCGGTGCGGGACCGCGCGGACGACGTCGGCCCCGACGGCGGCCACTGGGTGATCGACGGGCAGAAGATCTTCACCAGCAACGCCCAGAACGCGGACTGGATCTGGCTCGCCTGCCGTACGGATCCCGACGCGCCCAAGCATCAGGGCATCTCGATCATCCTCGTGCCGACCGACTCCCCAGGGTTCTCCTGGACGCCGATCGAGACCGTGGGCGGGCTCACCACGACAGCCACCTACTACGACGGGATAAGGGTGCCGGCCACCAACCTGGTGGGCCCGGAGAACGGCGGCTGGGGTCTGATCACCAATCAGCTGAACCATGAACGGGTGGCCCTCGCAGCGATCGGGATGCAGGCCGAGGACTTCTACGAGGCGGCCCTCACGCACGCACGCACCCCCGACCCCGTGACGGGCGGGCGCCCGGCAGACGAGCCGTGGGTGCGTGCCCGGCTGGCCGAGGCGTATGCCCGGCTGGCGGCGACGCGGCTGCTCAACTGGCGTCTGGTGGGGGAGGTCGGGGCGGGTTCGCCGGCCCCGGGCGAGGCGAGCGGCGTGAAGTTCGCGGGGACCGAGAGCGCCGTCGAGGTGTACCGGATGTGTCAGGAGATCACCGGGGAGACGGGCATGGTGCGGGGCGGTTCGCCCGGCGCCTTCGGGGACGGGGAGCTGGAGCGGATGAACCGGGCGGCGCAGATCAACACCTTCGGGGGCGGGGTGAGCGAGGTGCAGCGGGAGATCGTCGCGACGATGCGGCTCGGCATGAAGCGGGGCAGGCGGTGACGGCCGGGACGGGAGCACCCAAGGGGCCGGACAAGGGGCCGGACAAGGGGCCGGACAAGGGGACGCGCGAGGGGCCGGACGAGCTCCACGGGCGGCTCAAGGAGTTCGAGGGGCGGGCGGCCGCGACCGCGGGCACCGGCAAGGACCCGGTCAACGAGGCGATGATCAGGCACTGGTGCGAGGCGATGGGGGACACGAACCCGGCGTACGCGGGACCGGACGCGGTCGCTCCGCCGACGATGCTCCAGGCGTGGACGATGGGCGGCCTCTCGGGGCACACCGACCGCTCCGCGGCGTACGAGGAACTCTTCGGGCTGCTCGACGGCGCGGGGTACACCTCGGTGGTCGCCACCGACTGCGAGCAGGAATACCTGCGGCCGCTGCGGCCCGGGGACCGGATCACCTTCGACGCGGTCATCGAATCGGTCTCGGAGCGCAAGACCACCAAGCTCGGGACGGGGTACTTCGTCACCACGCGCATGGACGTCGGGGTGAACGGCGAACCAGCCGGTACGCACCGCTTCCGGATTCTCAAGTACACCCCGGCGAGGGCGAAACGGGCGGCGCGCGGCGACGAGAAGAGCCGGCGCCCGAGGCCGGTGATCAACCGGGACAACGCCGGGTTCTGGCAGGGCGTCGCCGAGCACCGGCTGCTGATCCAGCGGTGCGGCGAGTGCGCCACGCTGCGCTTCCCCTGGCTGCCCGGCTGCAACGCGTGCGGCTGCCAGGAGTGGGACACGGTCGAGGCGAGCGGCGAGGGCACCGTCTTCAGCCACGTGGTGATGCACCACCCACCCTTCCCCGCGTTCGCCGCCGACGGGGCGGGCGGACCGTACGCGGTGGCGCTGATCGAGCTGGTCGAGGGGGTACGGATGGTCAGCAATGTCGTCGGCGTGCCGTACGACAAGGTGCGGCAGGGAATGCCGGTGCGGCTGGAATTCCTGCGTACGGACCCAGAGTTGGAGCTTCCGGTCTTCCGGGGAGGCGAGGGCTGAGATGGATTTCGCACCCACCGAGGAGCAGTCGGCGGCACAGGGTCTCGCGGCGCGGATCTTCGGTGATCTGGCGACGCCCGAGCGGCTGGCCGTGGCCGGCCCGGCGACCGACGCCGAGCTGTGGAAGGAGCTCTGTGCCGCCGGGCTGACCGCGGCCGTCGAGGAGACCGGGCTGCTCGGCCTGGTGCTCCTGCTGGAGGAGCAGGGGCGCACGACGGCGCAGGTGCCGTTCGCGGCGAGCTGTGTGTACGGGCTGCTGTCCGTCGCCCGGCACGGCACGGACGAACAGCGGGAGCGGCTGCTGCCCGCGCTGAGGGACGGCACGGCCGTCGCCACCGGGGCGTTCCCGGCACGCGGCGGGACACGGGCGGACGGTACCGGCACCGATGGCGCCGGACGGCTGAGCGGCAGCGTGCCGTACGTGCCGTGGCTGCGGGATGCCGACCTCGTTCTCGTACCGGACCGGGAGCACCGGCTGTGGATCGTCCGGACGGGTGATCCCGGTGTGCTGACCGAGCCGGTGGAGACCACAGCGCCGTGGTCGGCGGCGCGGCTCGTCCTGGACGGGGCGCGCGGGGAGCGGCTCGGCGGCGCCGGGGCGTACGAGGCGGTGCTGGCGGCGGCCCGGACGGCGTTCGCGGGACTGCAGGCCGGGGTGTGCGCCGGTTCGCTGGCCCGCGCCGTCGTGCACGTCAACACCCGGGAGCAGTTCGGGCGCCCGCTCTCCACCAAGCAGGGGGTGCTGCTGCGCGCCGCCGACGCCCATATGGACACCGAGGCGATCCGGGTCACCGCGTACGAGGCGGCCTGGCGGTACGACACGGGTCTGCCGTACGGGCCACAGGCGCTGACCGCCGCCTGGTGGGCCTCGGAGGCCGGAAAGCGGGTGGTGCACGCCGGGCAGCACCTGCACGGCGGCACCGGCGCGGACCTCGACCACCCCGTGCACCGCCACTTCCTCTGGGGCCGGCAGCTCGACGCCTACCTGGGATGCGGCGGCGAAGTGCTTCAGGAACTCGGCGATTCGCTGGTGAAGGAGGGCACGGAGTGAAGGTGAAGGCCGGTGACGAACTGGCGCCGCTGGAGATCGCGGTGACCCGCACCCTGATCGTCGCGGGCGCGATCGCCTCCCGCGACTACCAGGACGTGCACCATGACGCGGAGCTCGCCCGGGAGAAGGGCTCCCCGGACATCTTCATGAACATCCTGACGACCAACGGCCTTGTCGGCAGGTACGTCACCGACCGCCTCGGCCCGTCGGCCGTGCTCCGCAAGGTCGCGATCCGGCTGGGCGCGCCCAACTACCCCGGGGACACCATGGTCCTGAGCGGCACGGTCACCTCGGTGGCTGACGACGGAACGGCCGAGGTGAAGATCATCGGCTCCAACGGTCTCGGCAGACACGTCACCGGCACGGTGACCGTCGGAGTACCGCGGGGGGCGGCATGAGCGTGCGCGGGGCCGATTCGCTCGGCGGCAGGGCGGCGGTCGTGGGGATCGGCGCGACCGAGTTCTCCAAGGACTCCGGGCGCAGCGAGCTGAAGCTGGCCGTCGAGGCGGTGCGGGCCGCCCTCGACGACGCCGGGCTGAGCCCCGACGACGTGGACGGGCTGGTCACCTTCACCATGGACACCAGCCCCGAGATCACCGTCGCCCAGGCGGCCGGGATCGGTGAGCTGTCGTTCTTCTCCCGCATCCACTACGGCGGCGGGGCGGCCTGCGCCACCGTCCAGCAGGCGGCGATGGCGGTGGCGACCGGGGTGGCCGACGTGGTGGTCTGCTACCGCGCGTTCAACGAGCGCTCGGGGCGCAGATTCGGCTCCGGCGTGCAGCAGCGGGAGCCCACCGCAGAAGGCACGGCGCTCGGCTGGAACCTGCCCTTCGGGCTGCTCACCCCGGCCTCCTGGGTCGCCATGGCCGCCCAGCGCTATCTGCACGCCTACGGGCTGACGCCGGACGCCTTCGGCCATGTCGCGGTGACCGACCGCCGCCATGCCGCCCGGAACCCGGCGGCGTACTTCTACGGGAAGCCGATCACTCTGGCCGACCACGCGGCGTCGCGGTGGATCGTCGAACCGCTGCGGCTGCTCGACTGCTGCCAGGAGACCGACGGCGGGCAGGCGATCGTCGTCACCAGCGCCGAGCGGGCCCGGGACCTGCGGCGGCCGCCCGCCGTGATCGTGGCCGCGGCACAGGGCGCCGGGCGGGCGCAGGAGCAGATGACGAGCTTCTACCGCGACGGTCTGACCGGCCTGCCGGAGATGGGAGTGGTCGCCCGGCAGCTCTGGCGCAGCTCCGGTCTCTCCCCGTCCGACATCGACGTGGGCATCCTCTACGACCACTTCACCCCCTTCGTCCTGATGCAGCTGGAGGAGTTCGGCTTCTGCGCGCCGGGCGAGGCGGCCGGCTTCGTCGAGGCGGACGCGCTGCCCCTGAACACTCACGGGGGCCAGCTGGGGGAGGCGTATCTGCACGGCATGAACGGCATCGCGGAGGCGGTCCGGCAGATCCGCGGCTCGTCGGTGAACCAGGTCTCCGGGGCGGCCAGGACCCTGGTCACGGCAGGCACCGGCGTTCCCACCTCGGGGCTGATCCTCGGCACGGACGACTGAGCGCGCCCGGCCCGGGGCGGGAGCCCGCGGCCGGGCGGGCGTCAGGGGCCGACTCAGGGCGCGCCCCTGATCCCTGGGGACGACGACTCCACCTACAGGAGGTGGGGGTGGCCCTACCCCTCCACCCTGAGGCGGACGCGCTTTCGGGACCTGGGGCCGATCCCCCGGTACGGTGCCCGCTTCTAGCGTGGAGCCATGACCACGCCAGTCTGCACGGGCAGCTCCGGGGGAGCCACCGCCACGGGACACGCGCCGTACCCGGGACACATGTCGCACACCCCGCACATCACCGGACACGGCGCACCCAGCCAGCACGGAGCGCGCACCGCACGCCCCGCGTACCCCTCGCGGACTCCGTACACCCCGCACATCTTGAACACCCCGAACGCGCCGTACCCATCGTTCTCCTCCTTCGTCCGCGCGAGGGGGCCCGTGCTGCTGCGGGCCGCGCGCTCGCTCACCGCCAACCCGAGCGACGCCGAGGACCTGCTGCAGACCGCGCTCACCAAGACGTACGTGGCCTGGGAGCGGATCGAGGACCACCGGGCGCTCGACGGCTACGTCCGCCGGGCCCTGCTGAACACCCGGACCTCGCAGTGGCGCAAGCGCAAGGTCGACGAGTTCGCCTGCGACGAGCTGCCCGAGCAGGAGGCCGCCCCGGCCCCCGACCCGGCCGAGCAGCAGACGCTGCGCGACGCCATGTGGCGTGCGGTGCTGAAGCTGCCGGACCGGCAGCGGGCGATGGTGGTCCTGCGCTACTACGAGGACCTGAGCGAAGCCCAGACGGCCGAGGTGCTCGGGGTCTCCGTCGGCACCGTGAAGAGCGCGGTGTCGCGGGCGCTCGGCAAGCTCAGGCAGGATCCGGAACTGGCTCCGGTGCGGTGACCCCGGGGGCGGTGCACCGGCGGCCACGCCGGATTTTGCCGAACGACACCGATTCGTACTCTCGGGACTAGTGACATACCGCGCGGTATGTGGGCAGAATCAGGCCAACCTTACTGCCGCGTAGCGCCCACCGGGAGGACGCCGTGCTGAGCACCATGCAGGACGTACCGCTGACTGTCACCCGCATCCTGAACCACGGGATGACCATTCACGGGAAGTCGCAGGTCACGACCTGGACCGGCGAACCCGAGCCGCAGCGGCGCAGCTTCGCCGAGATCGGCCGACGGGCCACGCAGCTCGCCGGCGCGCTGCGCGACGAACTCGGCATCGAGGGCGACCAGCGGGTGGCCACCCTCATGTGGAACAACGCCGAGCACATGGAGGCGTATCTCGCCATCCCCTCGATGGGCGCGGTCCTCCACACGCTCAACCTCCGGCTCCCGGCCGAACAGCTGGTCTGGATTGTCGGGCACGCCGACGACAGGGTCCTCATCGTCCACGGCTCCCTGCTGCCGCTGCTCGCGCCGCTCCTCCCCCAGCTGACCTCGGTCGAGCACGTGATCGTCACCGGTCCGGGCGACCGTTCGCTCCTCGACGGGGCGACGCCCCGGGTGCACGAGTACGAGGAGCTGATCGCCGGCCGCCCCATCCACTACGACTGGCCCGAGCTGGACGAACGCCAGGCCGCCGCCATGTGCTACACCTCCGGCACCACCGGCGACCCCAAGGGCGTCGTCTACTCCCACCGCTCCGTCTACCTGCACTCCATGCAGGTCAACATGGCCGAGTCGATGGGCCTGACCGACAAGGACACCACGCTGGTGGTCGTCCCCCAGTTCCATGTGAACGCCTGGGGACTGCCGCACGCGACGTTCATGTCCGGCATCAACGTCCTCATGCCCGACCGGTTCCTGCAGCCCGCCCCGCTCGCCGAGATGATCGAGCGCGAGAGGCCGACCCACGCCGCCGCCGTGCCCACCATCTGGCAGGGCCTGCTCGCCGAGGTCACCGCCAACCCGCGCGACCTCAGCTCCATGGCCCGCGTCACCATCGGCGGCGCCGCCTGTCCGCCCTCTCTCATGACCGCGTACGACAAGCTCGGTGTCCGTCTCTGCCACGCCTGGGGCATGACGGAGACCTCGCCGCTCGGCACCATGGCCAACCCGCCCGCCGGACTGACCGAGGAGGAGGAATGGCCCTACCGCATAACGCAGGGCCGCTTCCCGGCCGGGGTGGAGGCACGGCTGGTCGGTCCCGGCGGCGAGCACCTGCCGTGGGACAACGAGTCGGCCGGTGAGCTGGAGGTGCGCGGCCCCTGGATCGCCGGGGCCTACTACGGAGGTGCGGACGGTGAGCCGCTGCGCCCCGAGGACAAGTTCAGCGAGGACGGCTGGCTGAAGACCGGTGACGTCGGAGTGATCAGCGAGGACGGCTTCCTCACGCTCACCGACCGGGCCAAGGACGTCATCAAGTCCGGCGGTGAGTGGATCTCCAGCGTCGAACTGGAGAACGCTCTGATGGCGCACCCCGATGTGGCCGAGGCGGCGGTCGTCGCCGTCCCGGACGAGAGGTGGGGCGAGCGCCCGCTGGCGACCGTGGTCCTCAAGAACGGCGCGAGCGTCGGCTACGAGGTGCTGAAGGACTTCCTCGCCACGTCCGGCATCGCCAAGTGGCAGCTGCCGGAGCGCTGGACGGTCATCGCGGCGGTGCCGAAGACCAGCGTCGGCAAGTTCGACAAGAAGGTGATCCGCAGGCAGTACGCGGCGGGCGAGCTGGACATCACCCACCTCTGAGCCGGGCGCCGCGGAAACGCCGAGGGCGGTACGGGAACGATTCCCGTACCGCCCTCGCCGTGTCTCACTTCCCGCGTCTCAGTTCGTACCGATCTTCGCGAGCAGATCGACGATGCGTGCCTGGACCTCTTCGCTCGTGGACCGCTCGGCCAGGAAGAGCACGGTCTCGCCCGAGCCGAGCTTCGGCAGCTCCGAACCGGTCATGTCGGCGGAGGTGTAGACGACCAGCGGGGTCCGGTTCAACTGGCCGTTGGCGCGCAGCCAGTCGACGATGCCGGCCCGGCGGCGGCGCACCTGCATCAGGTCCATCACCACCAGGTTGGGCCGCATCCGGGTGGCGAGCGACACCGCCTCGCTGTCGGTGGAGGCCCGCGCCACCTGCATGCCGCGGCGCTCCAGGGTCTCCGTCAGCGCCAGCGCGATCTCCTCGTGCTCCTCGATCAACAGCACCCGGGGCGGATGCTGTTCGCTGTCGCGCGGGGCGAGCGCCTTGAGGAGCACGGCGGGGTCGGCACCGTACGCCGCGTCCCGCGAGGCCTGTCCCAGGCCCGCCGTCACCAGCACCGGAACCTCGGCCGCCACCGCCGCCTGACGCAGCGACTGGAGGGCCTTGCGGGTGATGGGGCCGGTCAGCGGATCGACGAAGAGCGCGGCGGGGAACGCCGCGATCTGGGCGTCGACCTCCTCGCGCGAGTGCACGATCACCGGCCGGTAGCCGCGGTCGCTCAGCGCCTGCTGGGTGGAGACGTCGGGCGCCGGCCAGACGAGCAGCCGACGCGGGTTGTCCAGCGGCTCCGGGGGCAGCTCGTCGTCGACCGGCTGCGGCGACGGGCGGTTGGAGACCTCGACCGCGCCACCCGGACCGTCCAGCGGCTCCGGCCCCTCGGCGCCCTCGTCCGGGGCGCCTATCGCGTACGCGCGCCCCTCGGCCTCCGGGACCGGGCGCAGCGGGCCCTGCCCCGGACCCGAGCCCGGTGCGGGGACGGACGGGGACGGCGCCGGCGCGGCGGCCTGCGGGGTGCGTTCGCCCTCCGGCGGCGCGGCGAGCTTGCGGCGCCGTCCGGCACCGCCGAGCGTCTGGTTCTGCTGGTGTGCGATGTGCTGGGCGAAGGGCACGCCCTGCCCGAGGGTCCGCACGCTGAACGCGCGCCCCTGCGTCGAGTCCGACGAACCGCCCGGCATCGGAGCCTCCGCGGGCAGCGGCTGCCTGCGCGCGTCCGGTACGGGCGAGACGCCCTGCGGGCCCTCAGCGGAGCCCTCCGCGGGAGCCGTGACGGCTGTGGTGCCCGTGGCATGCGTGGTCTGCCCAGCTGCGGGCGGCTCCGTGCCTTCGCCGGGCACCCCGTCACCCTGATCGGCCTGTTCGGCCTGGAGCGGGGCCTCGGAGGGGCGGGCCCGGCGACGGCCGGTCGGTACGGGATGCGGCTGGGGCGGGGTGTGGTCGTCGCCCGGCGCGATGTGTACGGCGTCATGGCGCTCCCGCAGCGAGGCGTCCGCGTCGGCGGCCGTGGCCGGGGACCGGTCGGCATCCGCCGGCGGCAGCGCGAACGCGGTACGGGGCCCTGCGGGCTCGGCCTGGGCGGTCCGCTCCTGGGCGGCCGCCAGCGCCCGCCGGGCCCGCCGCCCGGCCGGCTGAGGCGCCCGCGACGGCGCGGCCGAAGCGGGGACGGCAGCCGAGTCCGGAGCAGCGTCCGAACCCGAAGCGGAGGCAGGCAGAGCCAGCTGACCCAGCCCCTGTCCCTGTCCCTGTCCCTGCCCCTGATTCTCGGCCTGTACGCCCTGCGGCGGCACGGTCTGACCGAGCTGAGGCCGGCTGCCGCCGCCCTGCGCACCCTCGGCCGCCGTCACCACGGAACCTTCGGACGGGGCGGACGGCGCGGCTGGGACCGAGGCCGCGGAGGCTGCGGGCAGCGCCAACGCCTGTCCGGCCCCCTGCCCCTGCTCCGGAGTCTCCGGCGACCCGGGTGACTCAGGCGCCCCGGGCAGCTCGGGCAGCGAGTGCTGGGCACCGGTCTCGGCCGGGCTCGGCCGCCCCCGCCTGCGCCCCGAACCCTCGGTGCGCGCGCTCTCCGCGCCGTGCGCGTCCTGCGCCACGGGCTCACGACGCGCCCGGCGCCGCCCCGTCGGCTCGGCTGCCGCCGTGTCACCGTCGGCCCCGGAATCCGCCCCGGAACCGCCCACGGGGCTCTCCAGGAACGCTTCCGTGGACGCCCGCCGCGCGCGTCGCCGCCCGCCGCCCGGCTGCTGTGCCGCCTCGGGACCGGGAGCGGGCTGCGCACCGGCCTCGGGCTCCGGCTCGGACGCGGGCGCCGTCACCGTCCCCGAACCGGCACCCAACGGCACTTCGAGCACATACGCGCGGCCGCTCATCCCAGGCACCTCGTGCGTCTGGAGCACACCGCCGTGCGCCCGCACGATCCCGCGCACGATCGGCTCGTGCACCGGGTCTCCCCCGGCGAACGGTCCGCGTACCTCGATCCGTACGACCTCACCGCGCTGCGCCGCCGCGACGACGACCGTCGAGTCGACGTACCCGCCGCCCGGCACCACCCGGGTCTTGCCGGTCGAGTCGACCCCGGCGACATCCGCGACCAGATGGGCCAGCGCGGTCACCAGCCGGGCCGCGTCCACCTCGGCCTCGATCGGCGGCGCGTGCACGGCGAACTGGGCGCGCCCGGGACCGATCAGCTCGACGGCCGCGTCGATGCCGGCCGTCACGACCGAGTCGAGCAGCACGTTCGTCTTGGCCAGCTTCTCGACGCCGGCGTCCAGGAGCTGGTAGCCGAGGACGTTGTCGACGAGGGTGGTCATCCGGGCGTAGCCCGCCGCCAGGTGGTGCAGGATCTGGTTGGCCTCGGGCCACAGCTGCCCGGCCGGGTCGGCGGCGAGCGTCGAGAGCTCGCCGCGCAGCTCCTCCAGCGGGCCGCGCAGCGATTCGCCGAGTACGGCGGTGAGCTGGGTGTGCCGGGCGGTCAGCGCCGCCAGCAGATCGGCCTGCGCCTCCAGCTCGGCCGCGTACCGCTCGGTCCGGTCGGCAAGCTCCGTGCTGTGCCGCTCCGTCAGCTCGGCGACCTCGGCGGTGTGGCTGCCGGTCAGTTCGGCGAGCTCGGCCCGGTGCTGCTCGCCGAGCTCCTCGTACGGCCTGCGGTCGGTGAACGTCATGACGGCGCCGACCAGCTGATCACCGTCCCGGACCGGCGCGGTGGTCAGGTCGACCGGCACCTGCGCGCCGCTCTTGGACCACAGGACCTGCCCGCGCACCCGGTGCTTGCGCCCGGACCTGAGGGTGTCGGCGAGCGGCGACTCCTCGTACGGGAACGGCTCGCCCTCCGCCCGCGAGTGCAGGATCAGCGGATGCAGCTCCTGGCCGCCCAGGTCGTTGGCGCGGAAGCCGAGGATCTGCGCGGCGGCGGGGTTGACCAGGACGACCCGGCCGTCGGTGTCCGTACCGACGACGCCCTCGGCCGCGGCGCGCAGGATCATCTCCGTCTGCCGCTGCGAACGGGCCAGTTCGGCCTCGGTGTCCACGGTGCCCGACAGATCCCGCACGACGAGCATCAGCAGCTCGTCGCCCGTGTAGCCGCCGCTGTAAGTGCTCTGGAAGTCGTTGTACGCGGCATGCCCGTCCTCCAGGCTGGCGCTGGTGACCTCGACCGGGTACTCGGTGCCGTCGGTCCGCCGGGCGGTCATCCGGGTCGGCTTCGTGCGGCCGCGGTCGTCGGCGGTGTCGGTGCGGCGCATCGACCCCGGGATCAGCTTGGAGTCGAACTCCGGCAGCAGGTCCAGGAGCCCGCGCCCGACCAGCGCGGTGCCCGGCGTCTCGAACATTTCGAGCGCGATGGTGTTGGCGTTGACGACCGTGCCGTTGCAGTTGACGAGCAGCAGCCCGTCGGGGAGTGCATCGAGTATGGCTGCGAGGCGAGCAGCGCCTCGGGATGGCCTGCTGCTCACGACGACGCTTCCTCCCTGGTTACCGCACCTTGCCGACAGCGGGCCCCATCTTGCCCCTCGGGCCGCGGGCTGTCACGGGAGGAGTCTAAAGGCAGCGGAGGGGCGAGGGGCTGCGGATGAGGGGGAGCTCTCACCAAGGTTCTGTGCATACGGTGTACGACTCCGTCCGGGCCGGCCCGGTCAGCCGACGTTCGGGAGCACCGGTCCGAGGTTGTCCCAGCGGGAGATCTCGCAGCCGTCGGTCCGGCTGAGGGCCGTGTCGATGCGCCGCCCCTGCCAGGTCCCGGTGATCCGGGCGGTGGCCGGACCCCCGTGCTGCAAGGTGCACAGCGCGTCCCCGGGTACCGGGGCGAACGGGTCCTTCCCCTCGCCCGCCAGCTCGTTCAGCCGGCCACAGGCCTGCTCCGCCACCGGGTGGCTGCCGCCCGCCGGCGCGCACCGAAGCTCGACGGTCCCGTCGGCGGCGGCGTTCCCCGCGCCCGAGACGGTGATCGTCAGCCGGGCAGGGGCTTCGCCCTGGAGTACGGGCAGGGGCAGAGGCCGCGGCAGCGGCAGGGTCCCGCTGTCCGCGGTCGCGGCCGGCGCGACGGCGGACAGCACGGCGAGGGAGAGGACGGCGGTGAGGGCGAGGCGGCGCGACATTGCGGGCTCCTGTGCTCGTGCACTGCGGCGGAAGTGCCGGTGGAACGGACGGAAGGACGGGAGGGCGATGCCCCCTTCTTCACTAACGCTCCGCACGCCACGGCGTTGCGCAACCGCAGACGCTTTGCCCTCGCGGCCGACTGCCTAGTACCGTAGGCATCGATTGGTGACGCACCGCTCGACTGTGTCATCATCTGCACGCACCACTCGCGCTCGCGCGGGGTGTGCTGGAGGCGTCGCCTAGTCCGGTCTATGGCGCCGCACTGCTAATGCGGTTTGGGTCTTAAAGCCCATCGAGGGTTCAAATCCCTCCGCCTCCGCTTCATCACCGAAGCCCCGTGCCACTGGCACGGGGCTTCGGTCGTATCCGGACCCGGACGCTCCGCTCGCACTGTCCCGAACAGCCCCGGGAGGATCTGTGCGACACCGTCGCGCAGGGCATTTTCGCAGGTCAGGGCTGGTGGAGCTAAAGGATTTCGCGTCACGGCGCAGGTCATGTAATGTTGTTCTCGCAACGCCGACCGGGGAGAAAAAACCGGGAAGCACAAGCACTCGTAGCTTAACGGATAGAGCATCTGACTACGGATCAGAAGGTTGCAGGTTCGAATCCTGCCGAGTGCACAACAGTTCAGAGGCCCTGTGGAGTGATCCACAGGGCCTCTGGCTTTTGCCTTGACGGCAGTGTTTGACGGCAACCGCCTCAGAAGGCGGTGCGGGCCGATCAGACGGCTATGGGGACACCTGCCGCGCCGTCGTCATCATCCGGATCGTTGCCGTCACCCCTCAGCGCATCTCCGACGCGGTCGAAAGCCGAGCGCTGGGAGTCCAGCCGCACGAACGTGTAGATGTCCATGGTCACGGGATCGAGCTGTGGCCCAGGACTTCCATGATCATTCGGGCGTCAGCGCCTGTTCGTGGAGCAGGGATGCGCAAGTGTGGCGCAGATCGTGGAAGCAGACCTTACGGACGGCGGCGCGGGCGCACAGGGCCTCGAAGGACCGGTTCGGGTTGCGCGGCTCGATGGGGGTCCCGTTCTTTGTGGTGAAGACGAGGCCCTGACGAGGTCGGGTGCTGCCATGCCGGTCGGCGGCTGGACGTACGCCGCCCTTGCGGACAAGGTCGAAGTCGATCCCAAGTCCGTTTAGCGATGGGCGATCTGGGGCTTACACCGCGTCGGGCCACGGCCATGCCGGCAGCGGAAATACCAGGAGAAGACGTGCACGCTCCATGGCCTGCGCTCCGGCAGGCACGCCCTGCCCCCGCCGTCAGTCCGGAACTTGTGGCCTCCACGACCAACGGGCGGACATCCCCGTGTTCGACCTTCGTGGACATGCTGGCCCAGCCCGCGAGCACATCGACGTGTTGGTGTACTCCGCCGTCTTCCTGCACGAGGCGTACCCGAGACTCAACGATGTCTGTTTCACCGCCCGAGTGGTCGGTGGACGGTTCGCGGTCTCCGACGAATCCACCGAGCTGCGATCCGTTCCGGCGGAGGAGCTGGCCAAGCTGCCCATGCACCGCACACAACGGCTACGGCTTCAGCGCTTTCTGGAACATCACGAGCGGCCGTACCTCGGCTGATTCCGCACCATGTCGCTCGTCTTCATTGGGCTGGGCCGACTACCTCGTCGGCGCTGCGGGGCTCTGTGCGCGGCTGCTGGTTGAGCTTGTGGCGCGCGATGGAGGAGTGCCGGTAGACCTCCTTGCGGGCCCGCATGATGTTGCCGAGGGGTGCGTGCTCGGCGGTGACCCGCCAGGGTGTGAAGGACAGTGAGTCCATCTTCTCCAGGTTTTCCGGGCCGGAGATGTCCTGCTGCGGCAGCCGCAGCTTCGCCACGGTGACGGGCGGTGAGAGCTGCTCGGGCCACTCCACGGTCGTGTCCTCCACCGGCATGCGCGCCAGGTCGGTGCAGAGTTGGACCTGGATGTCGAAGGCGTAGGGCCGCTCCTGCAGCTCGGCTTCCAGGGCCGGTCGAAAGACCTCCGCCGCCGAGGTCGGATCGATGGTGCGCCGGACCACCGCGGCGGCGCAGTCCGGGTCGGGGGTGATGCGCACCTTGGCGATGTAGTCGCCGTGCCGGACCGCGCCCATCGTCCAGTAGCTCGACAGCAGTACGTTTGCCGGAGGGGTCTTTGACAGGCGCAGGAAGGCCAGGAACTCGTCCCATGCCCAGTTGTCCTGGTCCAGGGTTCCCTTTCCGGTCACGAACTCGGTGAAGAAGCGATGTGCGCCGGGTCGGCCCTGGGAGAAGTAGGCCGGCGCGTTGAGGAACAGTTCCTGGATGAACAGGTAGTGCTCGACTGTGTTGCAGAAGAAGATCGGTCCGTTGATGTTGGCGTAGTCGAACGTGCCTGTGTCCGGTTCGTCTTCCAGCAGGGTCGGGCCGGGGATGTCGAAGATCTTCAGTGCCAGTCCGGTGGCGGCGCCCAGTCGTGCGTCGGCTCCGGCGTGGGGTGAGCCGTTGGAGAAGCGGATGAGTACGTCGTGGGTTCCGGGGGTCGCGTAGATGCCTTGGGCGTACTCGGGGGGTAGCCCGTCCAGGATCTCCACTTCTCCTCGGACCAACCCGTAGCCCTTGGCATGGGCGTCTCGCAGGGCCCGGCCGGTGCCACCGCCTTCGACGGAGTCGGCGATGTAGTTCTCGGTCTTGCTGATCACCGTCTGCAGGTTGCGGTCGAAGTTCGGATCGTCGGTTTCAACGTCAGGTGTGTAGCGGACGAACTGTGCTGCCATGGTGTCGAACACTCCTCGAAGACTGTGGTGGGAACTGCCCTCAGTCCTCCAGCTCCGCGAGCCAGCGCAAGGCGCGCAGCCCCGGTACGAAGCAGTACTCGCCGCCCCGGGTGATCACGAAGCTGGGCAGGTTTTGCAGACGGCGCCGGATCGGTTTCTCCGGGATGGTGAGGGTGCCGGTCCCGCCGTGATGCCCGGCCACCGCGTCCTTTTCGCCGGGGTAGCCGATGAAGTTGCCGTCGTTGATCCACTGGGCCTTGATGAACTCGAACTGCCTTTCCAGATGGGTGCCGAGGAACACTCCGACCAGTCCGCGGTCGGCGCCGTCGTCCTCCAGCACACCCTCCGGTAGTGGCGGCCCGTAGGTGGTGCCGCGGCGGATGAGGCGATGCATCCGTGCGTCGCCGATGATGGTGGAGTCGCGAGGGTTGGTGCGCCGGATGTGGGCACCGGCGGGGCACCGATAGCCGCGATCGTCGTTCTCCCGGTACAGGAAGTTGTTGACGCGGTGAGGATCAGCGGCCAGCTCCGGGTCGTCGTGTTCCGGCGCCAGTGCCAGCGGCGCCCCGCTGGGCCACCGCCCCACCATTTTGGCCGCCAGGAGTGCCTCCTCCTCGGCGTCGGAGCTGTTCGCGCGCAGAAACCGGCGCCAGGCCGCCACGTTGGTGTGGGCCTTACGCACGGCTGCGTAGGTCCCGTTGCGGCCGAGCACGTCGGGGGTGGGCATGGGTGGCAGGCTGCCGGTTTCGTCGGGGTAGCCGAGGATGAACTCGCCGGCCTGGATGGGGGCTTCCTGTGGGTTGGAGCCGGGCAGCCCGACGCCCTCGATGTTCGGATGGCTGATGCCGTCCCGGAAGCCGAAGGTGGTGCGCCCGGTGGGGAGCTGGCGGACCTCCTGCTGCCAGATCACCTGGACACCGGGCGTGGCCTTGAATGCGACCCGCGCCTGCTCCAGCTTCTTGCTCAGCTGTGCCGCATCGGAGGCGAGGGCGCTCAACGCGATGTGGACATCGCCCGTTCCGAACGGTGCCTCCCAGTGGGCCGGCGCACTCTCGCCCACGTCGCCGATCAGCTCCGCCCGAGCGGCCATGCCCTCACGAAAGGCCTGCGGAAAGCTGTCCAGCGACTCCTGGGGCACCCCCAGGGCCCGCAGCCCCTGATAGGTGAACGCCACCGCCACCCAGGCATCCTGGCTCCGGTCCGCGCTGGGCAGACCACCCGAGGTCACCGGAAGCAGCCGCCGCAGCAGGGCGCGCCCGGCGTGGCGGTCATCGACGCGCAGGAAGATGTACTTTCCCTCGTAGGGCACAGGCCGCGGACGTAGGGCCCCGCTCTGGACGTCGTCGATCTCGATGCGCACGCCGGCCGCGCCTTGGCTGTCCGCAGTGTTCATGATCGTTTGTGCCTCCACATCGGTCTCTGCCTGGGCAGCCCTGCGGCGGCCGACCTGGACCGGCTGACGCGGTCCAGCATCGGGTTGGGTCGGCGGGTCGGTTGTGTCCGGCTCCCGGCTCCTATGCCGAGGCTTCCTCCAGCAGCTTCTGGAAGGCTGGTGTGGCCACCAATTCTGCGTTTGCCGGGTTCTCCAGCGCCGTCCGGAACTCGGTGGTGTCCAGCACTTCCTGGAACGCTTCGTCCACGCGCTGGTCCTTGTAGATCTGCTGGACGGTCAGTTCGGGGTAGGCGCTGACGAAGACCTTTGCGGGCTCCTGGTGGGCGAGGAACCAGTCCTTGACCCCTGGATCCTTGATGCCGGGGAACCCTTCGCTGTGCCTGAAGACCTTGTCGAAGCGTTCCCCGACCACCGTCTTGGCGAAGTCGTCGATGTAGGTGTCCCAGGAGCCGTCGAAGACGCTGGCGAACATGAACCTGGTGTCGTTGTCGAAGATGACGTGCCGTGCGTCATGCAGCGTGCCGATCTGGCGCAGCGCCGCATGGACATTCTCGTCATTCGCTGCGTCGCCGAGCCAGGTGAGATCCTCGCGCAATGCATCGGCCTCGCCCGGCTTGATCTTGGTGAAAACGGTGAACTCGTTGGAGACCCCGTCCGTCCTGCCGGGGTGCTCAGGGTGAGCCGACGGGGTTGCTCCTGTCGTTGCGGCCATTGCGAGGTCCTCCTGCCACGGATCGTTGCGAGCGTCCTCAGCGCCCGGACATGAGGCGCGATCGCCCTCACATCTTTGATCCTCCATGCGGCTGAGCTGCCTCGCATCTCGGGCCAGGGGCATTGTGGTCACCTGGGTCGGTGGCTCGAAGCTCCGGCAATTGCGGGGTCGCCTGCCCCGCGTAGCAGGCCGACGCCGGCGGTCCTCGCGTCCCGAGAAGCTCCCGAGGACAGATCTGCCCAGGCGCAGGAAGATGGAATGCGGTGTCCCGTACCGAGTACGTCGTCGTCACCGCCGTCGGGCTGCCACGTCCGCGCGGCCGTGAAGCCAGTGTGGCAGCCCATCGCACACCAAGCCGTTACGCCGCCCAGGCGGCCAGGTCACCCGCTTCCGCCGCTCCTGCTCCACTGGATCGCCACCCGGAGGCAACCATGGGCCACGTCCTCGGTGATGTGCTGGGTTTCGCGGCCGCCGTCGCGGTCAGCCCGCTCCCGATCATCGCCATCATCCTCGTACTCGCCACGCCTCGGGGACGTCTCAACGGAGTCCTCTTCACCGTCGGCTGGATCCTGGGACTCTCGGCACTGGGCGCGGTGATGCTGGCGATCGCTTCCCCCGCAGGTGCCTTTGCCCACAATCATCCGGCCACCTGGGTGGGAGCCCTCAAGCTTGCCCTGGGCCTGTTCCTCGTCCTCTTTGGCGCCAGGCAATGGCACCGGCGCCCGAAGGATCCCTCGCAAGCCCAACTACCGAAGTGGATGGGCGCGATCGACCGTCTCACACCGGTCAAGGTCTTCGCACTCGGACTGGCCTTGGCCGCCCTCAACGCCAAGAACGCCCCCCTGGCCATCGCTGCGGGCGCCTCGATCGGTTCTGCTGGACTGCCGGTCGGGCAGCAGATCGCATCACTGGCAATCTTCGTTCTGATCGCCACTCTGGGCCTGCTGGCCCCGTTGGCACTCTTCCTCCTCGGGGGAGAGCGAGCCAAGATCACGCTCGGCAGCTGGAAGGAGTGGGCAGCTCAGCACAATGTCGCCGTGATGGCCGTCCTGTTCTTCGTCCTCGGGCTGAAGCTGCTCGGAGACGGCATCTCCATCCTCGTCTCCTGATGACAGCCGAGGAGTCGTGTGTGTCGGCTGTGAAGGATGGGCAGTCCGCTCGTTGCTGCGGCGTCACCTGTGGAGCTGACGGCAGCCTCGACGGCAACGACGGCACACACAGACCGTTGATCACGACTATCAGCGATCAGCCGGGAGGACGCCGGGAGGCAACCCCCAATGCCTGCCCGATCCTCGGATCAGAAGGGTGCAGGTTCGAATCCTGCCGAGTGCACAGCAAGTCGAAGGCCCTCAGGAGAAATCCTGAGGGCCTTCGGTGTTATCCGTACAGCAGCGGGCGGCCGGCGCGGCACGGCTCGTTGCCGTGCCGCCCCGGCGTCCGGTCAGCGGGTGGCGAGGAGTTCCAGCGTGTCGATGACGCGGTTCGAGAAGCCCCACTCGTTGTCGTACCAGGCGACCACCTTGATGTGGCGGCCTTCGACGCGGGTGAGGGCCGAGTCGAAGATCGACGAGGCGGGGTTGCCCGTGATGTCGGAGGAGACGAGCGGGTCGTCCGAGTATTCGAGGACGCCGGCGAGCGGTCCCTCGGCCGCGGCACGGTACGCCGCCAGCACGTCGTGGCGCGTCACGTCGCGGGCGACGGTCGTGTTGAGTTCCACGATCGAGCCCACCGGCACCGGTACGCGGATCGAGTCGCCCGACAGCTTGCCTTCGAGGTTCGGCAGGACCAGGCCGATCGCCTTGGCGGCGCCGGTCGTGGTCGGCACGATGTTGACGCCGGCGGCCCGCGCGCGACGGGCGTCGCGGTGCGGACCGTCCTGCAGGTTCTGCTCCTGCGTGTAGGCGTGCACCGTCGTCATGAACCCGTGCTCGATACCGGCGAGTTCGTCGAGGACCGCGGCCAGCGGCGCGAGCGCATTGGTGGTGCAGGAGGCGTTCGAGACGATCGTGTGCACGGCCGGGTCGTAGGCGTCGGTGTTGACCCCGAACGCGAGCGTGACGTCGGCGCCGTCCGACGGCGCGCTGACGAGCACCTTCTTCGCGCCCGCGTCGAGGTGGGCGCGTGCGGCCTTGGCCGAGGTGAAGCGGCCGGTGGCCTCCAGGACGATGTCGACGCCGAGTTCGGCCCAAGGCAGCTGCGCCGGCTCGCGCTCGGCCAGCACCTTGATCCGGTGGCCGTCCACGACGAGGACGTCCCCGTCGACGGACACCGGGCGTCCGAGCCGGCCGGCCGTGCTGTCGTAGGCGAGCAGCCGGGCGAGGGTGGCGGGCTCCGTCAGGTCGTTGACGGCGACGATCTCCAGGGCGCTGTCGCGCTCCAGGAGTGCGCGCAGCACATTGCGTCCGATGCGGCCGAATCCGTTGATGGCGATGCGAGTCATGAGTGGTGTCCCTTTCCTTCGCCACCAGGCTCGCCCGAGGCGCGCGCCGCTGACAGTGGCGGGATCGCCATGGTTCAAAAGGATTCCGCCACGCGGTGTGCCGGACGGGTCACTCGCCCCGGGTGAAGGTGCGCCGGTACTCGCTCGGTGTGGTGCCGAGGATGCGCTGGAAGTGCAGGCGCAGGTTCGCGCCGGTGCCGAGCCCGGCGTCGGCGGCGATCTGTTCGACGCTGCGCTGCGAGCGCTCCAGCAGTTCGCGGGCCAGGTCGATGCGGGCGCGCATCACCCACTGCATCGGCGTGTAGCCGGTCTCCTCGACGAAGCGCCGGGAGAACGTGCGCGGCGAGACCTCGGCCTGCCGCGCCAGTATGTCCAGGGTGAGGGGCTCGCCGAGCCGGTGCAGCACCCACTCGCGGGTGGCGGCGAACCGCTCGCCGAGTGGCTCGGGGACGCTGCGCGGCACGTACTGGGCCTGGCCGCCGCTGCGGTAGGGGGCGGCGACCAGACGCCGGGCGGCGTGGTTGGACGCGGCCACTCCGAGGTCGCCGCGCAGGATGTGCAGGCACAGGTCGATGCCGGAGGCGGCGCCGGCCGAGGTGAGCACACTGCCCTCGTCGACGAACAGCACGTTCTCGTCGACCCGGACGAGCGGATGCCTGGCCATGAGCGCCCGCGTGTAGTGCCAGTGGGTCGTGGCGCGCCTGCCGTCGAGCAGGCCCGTGGCGGCGAGCGCGAAGGCGCCCGTCGAGATGGCGGCGAGCCGCGCGCCCCGGTCGTGGGCGGCGATCAGTGCGTCGACGACGGCCTGCGGCGGGTCTTCGCGGTCAGGGAACCGGTAGCCGGGGACGAAGACGATGTCGGCCCACGCGAGCGCGTCGAGGCCGTGGGCGACGTAGTACGCGAGGCCTTCGCCGCCGGCCACGGGACCGGGCGTGGCCCCGCACACCCGCACCTCGTACGGCATGCTCGCGCGGGTCGCGAAGACCTGCGCGGGAATTCCTACATCGAGCGGCTTCGCGCCTTCGAGTACGAGGACGGCGACGCGATGCAGGCGGGAGGACACAGTAAGAGGTTACGTGTGGTGTGACTTCGGTACTCCCCTACGCGGACCAGACGGTACATTTCGTACAAAAGACCCTAGCCCGTGATGTGGAACGGGGTGTCGGCGCGCTCGTCGCTGTCCAGGCCGCGGACTTCGAACGACTGCTGCTGGTCCGAATCGACGCTGTCCTGCGGGACCGTGACCTCTGCGGCGAAGCCGCCGTCCGGTCCGGCCGTGATGTCGCGTAGGTCGAGTGTGGAGCCGTACGTTCCGTTGAACGTGATGCGCACCTGTTCCCCGGCCGCGAAACCGGAGCCCGTGATCGTGACGGTGGCTCCTATGGCGGCCGAGTCCGGTGCGGCCATGATGCGGGCGGCCGTGGGGGAAGGGGCCGGGGCCGGTGGTGTGGACGGAAGGCTCTGCACGGGGCGCGGGGTGGGCGAGGTGTCCTGCGGGGCCGGGGGCGCCGTGATGGCGGTGGGCGCCTTCGGGGAGTGGCCGCCCGCCACCGTTGTCGCGATCACGGCGGCGACGATGGTGGCCGAGGCGGTGATGACAGCCGCGATGATCACCGTTCGCTGGCTGCGATCGGTCCTTCCGGCCGGGTCGCCGGTGGTGCGGGTGTCGCCGGAGTCGGACACGTGGATTCTCCAACCGGTCATGTTTGAAAAGCAGTTGATCAGAATACTTGGCGTGGCGCTGTGGCGACCTCCGGATTTCCGTCCCGGGACGGGGTTGCCGCGGCCGTCCATTAACGTCGCCTGACGTCGCTCAATGTCTTTCCGGGGGTCGTTCATGGCTGTGGCGTGGCAGTGCACCGGGCTGCGGTGGCCGGACGCGCAGGGGCCGCCCGTGCTGGGCTGGCGGCGGGGCGGGGCCGTACGGGGGAGTGCGCAGGCGTACGGGGCGGAGTTCGGGTTCCGGGCCGAGGGGGAACGGCGGTGCGTCGGGGCGCGCGGGAACGCGTGTCCGGTGGGGGCCGTGGTGTCGGGGCGGAGCACGGGGGCGCGGTGCCCGGAGTGCGCGCGGCTGGACCGGGCGCATTCGGTGGCCGCCGACACGATCGCCGACGATCCGAGGACGTACCGCGTGTATCTCGCCTGGTTCGGGCCGGGGATGGTGAAGGTCGGGATCACCGCCGAGCAGCGGGAGGCGGCGCGGCTGCGCGAGCAGGGGGCCGTGGTGTTCAGCTGGCTGGGGCGGGGGCCGTTGATGGCGTGCCGGCGGACCGAGGAGCTGCTGCGGTCTGCGCTCGGAGTGCCGGACCGGATTCCGTACGCGAGGAAGCGGGCCGTGCGCGGGGCGCTGCCGGGGGCGGCGGAGCGCCGGGCCGAGGTGGCGGAGCTGTACGGGCGGGCCGTGGCGTTGGAGCGGGCCGGGTGGCCGGACTCACTGGAGCGGCTGCCGTTCGAGGCGGTCGACCACGCCGGGCTGTTCGGGCTCGACGGCGCGGTGGAGGTGGCGTGGGCCGTCACCGAGCTGGTGGCCGGGGGCGCGGTCGCGGGGCGGCTGGTGGCGGCGGCCGGGCCCGATCTGCATCTGGCGACGGCGGCGGACGGGGTCGTGGTGCTGGACACCCGGCTGATGACCGGGTGGGAGCTGGTGGCGGCGGACCCGCGGTCCGGGGTGGGGGTGCCGGTGGCGGACATCGGGGGCGGTGGCGTGCAGGGCGGGCTGTTCT
This sequence comes from Streptomyces sp. NPDC102437, assembly GCF_044765565.1. Lineage (NCBI taxonomy): Bacteria > Bacillati > Actinomycetota > Actinomycetes > Kitasatosporales > Streptomycetaceae > Streptomyces > Streptomyces sp. NPDC102437. The sequence continues at coordinate 53,059 of NZ_JBIWKI010000015.1, forward strand.
GAGATCGTCGGTCCGGTCGGGTCCGGACGGTGAGGAACGGACCGTTACGGGCGGTTGGGAACGGTGGGAGGGGCGCGGGATGAGTGGTGACGCCGACGACGTCGTACGGTTCCTGGAGCGGCTGGAGCTGCCCGGGATCATCGATGTCCATACGCATTTCATGCCGGAGCGGGTGCTGGCCAAGGTCTGGGCGTACTTCGACTCGGCAGGGCCGCTGACCGGGATGGAGTGGCCGATCGAGTACCGCCGCGACGAGGACGAACGCCTCGCGCTGCTGCGTTCGTTCGGCGTGCTCCGGTTCACCTCGATGCTCTACCCGCACAAGCCGGGGATGGCCGCCTGGCTGAACGGCTGGGCGGCCGACTTCGCCCGCCGGGTGCCGGACTGCCTGCACACCGCGACCTTCTACCCGGAGGAGGGCGTGGAGCGGTATGTGCGCGAGGCCGTCGATGCGGGGGCGCGGATCTTCAAGTCGCACCTCCAGGTCGGCGCGTACGACGCCAACGACCCGCTGCTCGATCCGGTCTGGGGGCTGCTCGCGGAGGCCGGGATCCCGGTGGTGATGCACTGCGGCTCGGGGCCGGCGCCCGGCAAGCACACCGGCCCGGAGCCGGTCGGCAGGCTGCTGGCCCGGCATCCGCGGCTGCCGTTGATCGTGGCGCACATGGGGATGCCGGAGTACGCGGAGTTCCTGGCGCTGGCGGAGACGTACCCGCGGGTGCGGCTCGACACGACGATGGCGTTCACGGACTTCACGGAGGACTTCAGCCCGTTCCCGCCCACCGAGCGGGGGCGGCTCGCCGCGCTCGGGGACCGGATTCTGCTGGGCACGGACTTCCCGAACATCCCGTACCCGTACGCCCACCAACTGCACGCGCTGGAACGGCTGGAGCTGGGGGACGACTGGCTTCGGGCGGTCTGTCACGGGAACGCGAGCGCCTTGTTCGGGATCGGCTGACGGTCCGGCGGCGGTGCTGCCGCTTTCTCAGGGAATTCACAGATTCGGGTAAGAGCCCTTTCAGGGGAGCCCCACAGGGTTTGGGGCATGACGACGACCTCGCCCCAGGGGCGCACGGAACTGCTCAGGGCGGACCGCTCCCCGGTCCGGGTGCTGGTGGTGGACGACGAGGCTCCGCTTGCCGAGCTGCTGTCCATGGCCCTGCGTTACGAGGGCTGGGAGGTGCGCAGCGCCGGGGACGGTGCCGGAGCCGTCCGGATGGCGCGCGACTTCCGGCCCGACGCGGTGATCCTCGACGTGATGCTGCCCGACACGGACGGCTTCGCCGTGCTCGGCAGGCTGCGGCGGGAGCTCGCCGAGGTCCCCGTACTGTTCCTGACCGCGCGCGACGCGGTGGAGGACCGGATCGCCGGCCTCACGGCGGGCGGCGACGACTACGTCACCAAGCCGTTCAGCCTGGAGGAGGTCGTGGCGCGGCTGCGCGGGCTGATCCGGCGCTCGGGCACGGCGGCGGTGCGCAGCGAGTCGACGCTCGTCGTCGGCGATCTGATGCTCGACGAAGACAGCCACGAGGTCAGCCGGGGCGGGACGTCCATCCACCTCACCGCGACCGAGTTCGAGCTGCTGCGCTTCCTGATGCGCAATCCGCGGCGGGTGCTGAGCAAGGCGCAGATCCTCGACCGGGTCTGGAACTACGACTTCGGCGGGCAGGCGAACGTCGTCGAGCTGTACATCTCGTACCTGCGCAAGAAGATCGACGCGGGACGGTCATCGATGATCCACACCCGGCGCGGGGCGGGGTACCTCATCAGGCCCGGTGAGTAGGTGTCCCCGCAGGTGGTGGGGGCCGTGGACGCTGCGGACCCGGCTGGTGGTCTCGGCGGTCACGCTGACCGCCGTCGTCGCCGCGGTCATCGGGACGGTCACCACCATCGCCTACCACAGCTACATGTACGGCAAGCTCGACGACCAGTTGGCCGCCATCGCCGTACGGGCCGAGAAACCGCCCGGTGGGGGCCCGATGCCCGGCGGCGGTGTGCCGCGGAGCCTCGACCCGCTGGCCTTCGTGGACGGGCGCGGGCTGCCCGTCGGCGCCTTCGGGGCCGTGGTGGCGGACGGCGCGGTCACCTCGTCACGCGTGGTCGTGGAGACCAGCACCCCCTGGCCCGGGGCCGAGGATGTCGGGCAGCCGATGACCGCGGCCCAGAGCAAGGCACTGGCGGCGGCGGACCTCTCCGTCGGACAGGACCCGCGCACCGTCGACCTGCCGGGGCTCGCGCCGGCCGGGTGGAGGCGGTCGCGGACCCGCACGGGACGACCGTCCTCGTCGGTATCCCCGCCACCGAGGTGGGCTCGGCGCTCACCACCCTGATCGTCGTCGAGGTCTGCATAACCGGCGCCGGCCTGATCGCGGGCGCCGTCATCGTCGGTGTCGCGCTGCGTCCGCTGCGCCGGGTCGCCGCGACCGTGACCCTGGTCTGCGAACTCCCGCTGCACAGCGGCAACTTCATCGCGGGCGGCATGGGCGGGGGAGGCGGCGGCAACGGCACCTCCTCGCAGGTCTCCTCCTGGGTGGAGGAGAACTTCAAGGAGGTCACGGCCGGCAGCGCCACCTTCTACGACCTGACCCGGCCGAAGGAGAACAGCTGAGGCTCAGCGCCGCAGCGACAGATCGGCGACGACGGGGCGGTGGTCCGAGGCAAGCGTCTCGGCCACCGCCGCTTCGCGTACCCGCACCGTGTCCTTCGACACCGCCACGTAGTCGATCCGCTGCACCGGATCCTGTGCCGGGTACGTGGGACCGCCGGGCTCCACGTCGTCAAGCTCCTGCCACAGCGGGGCCAACTCCGGTGCGGCCGGTGCCGCGTTGAGGTCGCCGAGCAGGATCTGCCGCACCGGCTTCCGTCCCGCCGCCCGGTCCTCGGCCATGATCCGGCGGGTGTCGGCCACCTGGGCGATCCGGACGGACGGGTCGCCGCGGTAGTCGAGGTGCGTCGCGTACACGTGCACGGGCAGCCCCTTCACCCGCAGCACCACCTCACCGAAGCCGGGCGCGGGCGCCGGTACCGGGTTCGGGACCTGGGTGGAGAGCCGGGTGATGTCGTGGTTCTCGGCGCTCACGATCGGGTACCGGGACAGCACCGCGACGCCGAACTCCCGCATCGGCGCACCCGGCGCCGCCGGATCGAGCCGGTAGACCGGGGCGAACGACACCGCCATGCCCAGCCGCTCGGCCAGCTCGCCCGCCAGGTCGCGCCACTGACTGCGATCACCCCAGTGGACGTCGACCTCCTGGAGTCCGATCACATCGGCGTCCAGCGAGCGCAGCTCGGCGGCCTGCCGGTCGAGATCGAAGACGTTGTCCATGCCGGCGCCCGCATGGATGTTGTACGTGGCCACCCGCAGCGGCACCGAGCGCCCGTGCCCCTGGCCCGCCGCCGTCGCGGGCGGCACGAGGACGCCCCCCAACAGCCCTGCCGCGACCAGCACTTCCACCGTACGACGACGCAGTGTCATACCACTCCAGCCCTTGTCGGATCAGCGGCGAGCACCGTACCGCGGGCGCACCACGGCCGTACGGAGCGGAAAGCGAAATTGTGTTGTACGCCGTACAGGGAAAGCTATACGGTGTACAACGTTTGCTACCCGTACACCGTATAAGGGATCAGGAGCCCGTATGACGGCGACCGCCGCCGAGCAGAACCACCTCTCGTCGCCGAGCCATCCGCAACGCTGGCTGATCCTCGGCGTCATCTGTCTGGCACAGCTGACCGTGCTGCTCGACAACACAGTTCTCAACGTCGCGATCCCCTCCCTCACCCGGGAGCTGGACGCCTCCACCGCCGATGTGCAGTGGATGATCAACGCCTATTCGCTGGTCCAGTCGGGCCTGCTGCTCACGGCCGGCAGCTCCGCCGACCGCTACGGCCGCAAGAAGATGCTGATCACCGGGCTCGCCCTGTTCGGCATCGGCTCGCTGGTGGCCGGGCTGGCCCAGACGTCCGTACAGCTGATCGCCGCCCGCGCGGGCATGGGCATCGGCGGTGCGCTGCTGATGACCACCACGCTCGCCGTCGTCGTGCAGATCTTCGACGAGACCGAGCGCGTCAAGGCGATCGGCATCTGGTCGACCGTCAGCTCGCTCGGCTTCGCCGTCGGACCGCTGATCGGCGGAGTGATGCTCGACCACTTCTGGTGGGGCGCGATCTTCCTGATCAACATCCCGGTCGCGGTCGTCGGACTGGTCGCCGTGGCCCGGCTCGTCCCGGAGTCCAGGAGCGCCGGCGGCGAGCGCCCCGACCTGTTCGGCGCGCTGCTCTCCACCATCGGCATGGCATCCCTCGTGTACGCGATCATCTCCGGCCCGGGACACGGCTGGACGTCGGGGCAGGTGCTGCTGACCGCCTTCGTCGGGGTCGCCGTCCTGACCGGATTCGTGCTGTGGGAGCTGCACATCCCCCACCCGATGCTCGACATGCACTTCTTCCGGAACCAGAAGTTCATCGGGGCGGTCGCGGGCGCGATCCTGGTCGCCTTCGGGATGGGTGGCTCGCTCTTCCTGCTCACCCAGCAGCTCCAGTTCGTGCTCGGCTACGGGCCGCTGGAGGCCGGTCTGCGCACCGCTCCGCTGGCGCTGAGCGTCGTCGCGCTCAACCTCACCGGACTGGGCGCCAGGCTGGTGCCCAAGCTGGGAACGCCGGTCACCATCGCGTCCGGGATGAGCCTGCTGGCCGCAGGCCTGGCCGCGATCGCTCTGCTGGGCGGCGACGGCTACGGCGGCACGCTGCTCGGCCTGGTCGTCATGGGCGCCGGCATCGCGCTCGCCATGCCCGCCATGGCCAACGCGATCATGAGCGCCATTCCGCCGGAGAAGGCGGGGGTGGGCGCCGGGGTCAACGGGACCCTCGCCGAGTTCGGCAACGGCCTGGGGGTCGCCGTCCTCGGCGCGGTGCTCAACTCGCGGTTCGCGGCTCTGGTGCCGGCGGCGGTCGGGGCGGCTTCGCTGCCTGCCGCGCTCGCCTCCGCGGCCGACGCCGGGGAGCGGGCCCGGATCACCGACGCCTTCGCCTCGGGGCTGGAGGCCAGCCAGCTCTTCGGAGCGGTCGCGGTGCTGGTCGGCGGCCTGCTCGCCGCCGTGCTGCTGCGCCGCGCGGAGCGGACGGAATCCGCACGGGCGGACTCCACCGGCACCGTGGAGGCGGCATAGCATCGGGGAGAGGCGCGCCGGACCGTAACGGATCCGCTCCGCGCGCGGGTCACGCGTACGCGGCCGGTCCGCCCCGCCGGCAAGACGAGGAGAGTGCGCCATGGTGTCCGCGGCCGACCGTGTGAAGAACCCCGCCAGGACCAGCGTGTGGCTGGATCAGCGGACACCGTCGCGCACCCGCAAACCGGACCAGGCGGCGGGCCTGGACCGGGAGAGGATCACCGCGACCTCGGTCCGGCTGCTGGACGCCGAGGGGCTCGCCAAGTTCTCCATGCGCAGGCTCGCCGCCGAGCTCGATGTCACCGCGATGTCCCTGTACTGGTACGTGGACACCAAGGACGACCTGCTGGAACTGGCCCTGGACTCGGTCTACAGCGAGTTCACGCCTCCGAAGGAGGACGCGCACTGGCACGACCGGCTGCGCGGGCTGGCCACCGAGTACCGGGAGCTGCTCGTCCGGCACGTCTGGGTGTCGATGCTCGCCGGGCACTTCCTCAACATCGGCCCGCACGCGATGCTGATGTCGTACGCCGTCCAGGACGTGATCCGGGCGACCGGCCTGCCGCTGGAACGCCAGACCGGCGCGCTCTCCGCGGTCTTCCAGTTCGTGTACGGATTCGGCACGGTCGAGGGCCACTTCGCGCAGCGCAGCGCGGCCGCCGGACTCAGCCAGGAGCAGTACTACCAGCAGGCGATGGCCACGATCCGCGACCAGCCGCATCTCAGCGACATCATGGAGTCCTCCCAGGAAGTGATGGACGCCCGCGGCGGCGACACGGTCGAGGAGATGCGCGACCGGGACTTCACCTTCGCCCTGGACCTGCTGATAGCGGGCATCGAGGCGATGCGGGACCGCTGAGTGGCGGTGCGGGATCGCTGAGTGGCGGTGCGGGATCGCTGAGATCCCGCATCGCCCCTTCTCCTTGATCTCCTGCCCGCGTGGTCAGCCGTCGGCCGCCAGACGGGCCGGGAAGCCGCCGGTGGCGATCGGCCCCCATCGCTCCGGAGTGATCCGGATGATCGACTTCCCCTGCTTCACCATCGCCGCCCGGTACTCGTCCCAGTCCGGGTGCTCCCCCGAGATGTTCCGGAAGTACTCGACGAGCGGTTCGACCGACTCGGGCGAGTCGATCACCTCGGCCGACCCGTCGACCTGGACCCACGGCCCGTTCCAGTCGTCCGACAGCACGATCACGCTGACCCGCGCGTCCCGCTTCGCGTTGCGGGTCTTGGCCCGCTCGGGGTACGTCGAGACGACGATCCGGCCCGCGTCGTCCACCCCGCAGGTCAGCGGGGAGCCCTGGGGGCGGCCGTCGGACCGGGTGGTCAGCAGGATCGCCCGGTGCCTGGGCCGTACGAAGGCCAGCAACTCGTCGAGTTCCACGGCCGTGTTCGTCGCGATATTGGGTGCCATGTCCGCAGACTACGACGACGGTCACTCACCCCGCGCGGTGAGTGCAGCGGCAGGGAATCACCCCGCACGCCGACCAGGACGGCAGGGAATCACCCCGCACGGTGACTACGACGGCAGGGACTCACCCTGCACGGCCTGGATGTCGAGCTCCACCCGCAGCGTCGTACCGATCGCCGAGATGCCGGCCTGCACCACCTGGTTGTAGTTCATGGCGAAGTCCTCGCGGCGCAACTCCGCCGTGGCGCTGAAAGCCGCACGCACCCCGCCCCACGGGTCCGGGCCCGTGCCGAGGTAGCTCAGGTTCAGGTCGACCGGGCGTTCGACCCCGTGCATCGACAGCCGGCCGTGGACGGTCCAGCGGTCGGGGCCGGCGGGGGTGAGCCCGATGGAGCGGTACGTGATCTCGGGGAAGCGGTCCGAGTCGAGGAAGTCGGGCGACCGCAGGTGCTTGTCGCGCATGCCGTTGCCGGTGTCGATGCTCGCCGCGCTGATGACGGCGTCGATCCGGGACCGGTGGACCTCCTCCGAGATCTCGATCCGGCCGCTGAACTCGGTGAACCGGCCGTGCACGCTGGAGATCCCCAGGTGCTGCGCGACCGCGGCCACCGAGGAGTGCGCCGGGTCCAGCGACCAGGGGCCCGGCGGCGGCAGCTCCACGCCGCCCTGGCGGGTCAGCACCACCGTGCCGGCCTCGACCCGTCCGCTCGCCGTGACGAGGGCGGTGGAGGCGGCGGGGGCGTACCCGACCGCCGTGACGATCACCGTGTAGGCGCCGGCCTGGAGCGGAGCGTCGGTCCGCACCGCCCCGTCCTCGTCGGCATCGGCCCGCAGCACCTGCGTGCCGGTCATGTCGGTGACCGTCACGACGGCGTGCTGGACCGCCCAGCCGTCCCGCGTCCGTACCTGTGCGCGAAGTCCCATCCCGTTTTCTCTCCTTGCTCAATGACTCAATGAGTCGGGCCCCGGGGCGGGGACGGCAGGCCGTCCCCTGCCTGCCGTCCGCGCCACCGGGGCCCATTTCCACCGGCCGGTACAGCGTCTCCGCTCGAAACGCCGACCCGCCAGGGGTCTGTGATTACTCGCTGATCACTCGCCGGGGTGAGCGAGCACGATGTCGTGGCCGTCGGCCCCGCGACCGGCGACGGTCAGGGCGCTCGCCACCGGCGGGTAGCCGGTCGCGATGACCGAGTACTCGCCCGCGTCCAGGTCGGTGAAGGCGTACGCCCCGTCCTCCCCGGTCGTCGAGGTGGCGACCACATTGCCCGCCGCGTCGACCAGCGTGACCCGGGCGTCCGGCAGCGGCCGCCGCGCGGAACCGGCCCGCACGACGCCCTGGACCAGCGCACCGGACTGCAGCGCGGCCTCGACCCGGGTGACGCCCTGGCCGCCGATCTCCACCGGCAGCGCCAGCGGACGGAAGCCGACGGCGTTCACCGCAACGGTCACCGAACCGGGGACCAGCTCACCGAAGGTGAACTCGCCCGCCTCGCCGGACTTGCCGGTGGCCAGCACATCGCCGCGCACATCGGTCACGATGACCACGGCGCCGTCCACCGGGGCGGCGGTCTCCGCGGCGCGCACGACGCCGGCCAGTCCGCTCGTACCGGGGAGCAGGATGTCGTACACGAGCGGCTCGTCACCGACGACCACCGTGGACGCCTGCGGCTGGAAGCCGTCGGCGGAGGCGATCAGGACGTAGGAGCCGGAGCCCGGCGCGTCCAGACCGTAGCTGCCGTCGGCCTGGGCGACGGAGCGCCCCAGCTGCCGGCCGGCCAGCGAGATCAGCGTGACGGCGGCCCGTGCGACGGGCGCGCCCTCGGCACCGCGCACCACACCGCGCACGGACGTGCCGTGCAGGGTGGCGACCGGGGCCTCCAGGGTGTCGACCGAGGTGGCCGTGGCGGTGGCGGCCGCCTGGGAGACCGGCTCGTCGGCGACGGCGGCCGGAGCCTCGGACGCCTCGGCCGCCTTGGTGGCCGGGGCCTCGCTCGAAGCGTTGGACTTCAGGGCGACCTCCTTGATGAAGATCGTGATCAGGAAAGCGATCAGCGCGGCCGGAGCGGCGTACAGGAAGACATCGCCGACACCGTGCCCGTAGGCGCTCTCCACGACCGTACGGAACGGCGCGGGCAGCTTGTCCAGGTCGGGGATGCCCCCGCCGCCGGTACCGCCGTGACCCATGGCCGCACCCTTGGGGCCGAGCTCCGCGAGACCGTCCTTGACGTAGTGGGTGACACGGTTCGCCATGACGGCGCCCAGCGCCGAGACGCCGATCGCACCACCGAGGGAACGGAAGAAGGTCACGACGGAGCTGGCCGAACCGAGGTCGGACGGGGCGACCTGGTTCTGCGCGGCGAGCACGAGGTTCTGCATCATCATGCCGATGCCGAGACCCATGACGGCCATGAAGACCGCGATGTGCCAGTACTCCGTGTCGTGCCGGATGGTGCCGAGCAGCCCGAGCCCGGCGGTGACCAGGAAGCCACCGCTGACCAGCCAGGCCTTCCAGCGGCCGGTCTTGGTGATGATCTGGCCGGAGACGGTCGAGGAGACGAACAGGCCCGCGATCATGGGGATCGTCATGACGCCCGACATCGTCGGCGACTTGCCGCGCGCCAGCTGGAAGTACTGGCTGAAGAAGACGGTGCCCGCGAACATCGCGATACCGACGAACAGCGAGGCCAGCGAGGCCAGCGTGATGGTGCGGTTACGGAAGAGGCGCAGCGGGATGATCGGCTCGCTGGCCTTGGACTCGACGGCGATGAAGATCCCGGCGAGCACGAGGGAACCGATGACCATCGCGGCGGTCTGCCAGGACAGCCAGTCGTACTTGTCGCCCGCGAAGGTCACCCAGACGAGCAGCAGCGACACGGCGGCGCTGATGAAGAACGCGCCCCACCAGTCGACCTTGACCTCACGCTTCACGACCGGGAGCTTCAGCGTCTTCTGGAGCACGATCAGCGCGATGACCGCGAACGGCACGCCGACGTAGAAGCACCAGCGCCAGCCCATCCAGCTGGTGTCGGTGATGACACCGCCGAGCAGCGGTCCACCGACGGTGGCGACAGCGAACACCGCACCGATGTATCCGCTGTAGCGACCGCGCTCACGCGGGGCGATCATGGCCGCCATCACGATCTGCGCGAGGGCGGAGAGACCGCCGACGCCGATGCCCTGGACGACACGGCAGGCGATCAGCATGCCGCTGCTGGTCGACATACCGGCGACGACCGAGCCCGCGACGTAGATGATCAGGGCTATCTGGACCAGCAGCTTCTTGCTGAACAGGTCGGAGAGCTTGCCCCACAGGGGGGTGGTGGCGGTCATCGCCAGCAGCGAGGCCGTGACCACCCAGGTGTAGGCGCTCTGGCCGCCGCCGAGGTCGGAGATGATCTCGGGCAGTGCGTTCGAGACGACGGTCGACGACAGGATCGCGACGAACATGCCGAGCATGAGCCCGGCCAGCGCTTCCATGATCTGCCGGTGTGTCATCGGCGCGCCGGACGGGGAATCGGATGATCCCCCGTGCTTGGCGTGGCCGCCCCGCACACCGGTTGGTGTGGTCGTAGCCATTTAAGTCCTTGTCTTTGCTTCTGTTACACGGGTGTACGGGTGTGCGCGTCGTTGCCGCTGTGGACGTGCCGGGAACGGCAGTCGCCGCCGTGCTTTCCGGGGCCGCACTCGCTGGGCGCGCGACAGACGAAGCTGTCGCGCAGCCGGGCCAACAGCGTGTTGAGCTGGCCGACCTCGTCGTCCGACCAGTCGGAGAGGTTGTGGGCGAACATCTCGGTGGTCCGCCGGTTCAGGTCGCCGAGCACGTCCTGTCCGTCGGGGGTCAGCCGCAGGATGCGGGACCGCTTGTCCGCCGGATCCGGGGACCGTTCGATCCAGCCACGCTCTGCCACATGGGCGACATGACGGCTGGTCACCGACATGTCGACGTCCATCAGTTCGGCCAGTCGGGTGATCCGCATCTCACCGTGCTGCCTGAGAAGAGCCAGCACGGCGGCGGAGCCACCCGGACATTCGGCGGGCAGGATACGGGCGAGACCCCTTTTGACAGCCCCTACGGCACTCAGCTGCCGGGCCAGTTCTTCGTACTGACTCCGTGCGGCCATGGGACCCCCAGACATCTCACCGGTTCATCTTGTTGCTTAGGGCAACCATAGAAGCCGTTGGTTGCTGCAGGCAAACGAAAAGGGGGCTTGCAGAAGTAAAGGAAAGCAAAAGGCTGCGTACGGCTCGGGTCAAAGTCCCAGCGTGTGGGGTGCGGGTGGTGCGGGGTGTGTGTCGTGCCACAGACGAGACGGACGGTGCCCGCTCCGGACGGGGCCGCTGCGTGAAGGAACGGGCACTCCCGGTGTACGGGCAGCGGGACGCGCGCCCGCGCGGGACCGGCACGCCCCGCAAGTGCCGCACGGAAAAAGTGAGTTGCTGAAAGGTGCCCGCACCGAATCCCACAACTGACCTGTGTACGTTCCTGAATCCGGCCCGGCACGCCCTCGCGGCCCACTGCGCAGGACCCCGCTCGGCAGCGGCGTACCGGCCACTTCCCCAGCGGCCCCCGGCCTTGGCCTCGACCCTTCCCCGACCCGGGGGTTGGGCCGCAACGCCGAGTTCGCTAGGGTCCTGGCACATGGCACACAACCCCCACGCCCCGCAGGGCCCCGAGGGCAACCACGACCCGGCCGGCAGCACCCAGATGTTCCGCGCCTTCGTCGACGAGGGCGAGCCGCAGCGCCGTCAGCAGCAGCCCGCCGCCTCGTCCGGACCGCGCGTCGGGGTGATCGCCGCCGTCGTCGTGGTGATCGTCGCCCTCGCGGCGGTCGCCTGGCTCGCGCTCGGCTGACCGGCGCCGCCGGTCACCGCACCCCGCCCCCGTCCACCCGTCACTTCAATACGGCGGTCACGTCCCGGGTCTCGACATGCATCCCCAGGGGCACCCGCCAGGCGTCCACACAGACGGTGTACGTCCCCGTCCGCGCCGCGCCCGCGCCGATCGGCGCGGGCAGTGGCCCGGTCGACTCGATGGTCGCCCAGTCGACCCCCAGCGCGCCGATCACATGCGTGGCGAAGGTGACGGTCCCCGACCGCGCCGGTGATCCTCCGGTGTTCCGGAACTCCACCGTCACCTTCTCGCACCAGCGCTCGTCCGCGGCCGCCCGCACGGGGTCGCCCACCGCCAGCACGGCGGGACCTGCGGGTGTGCCGGATCCGGGTGCCGAAGGGGTCACGGGCCCGGTGGAACCCCCTCCGGGGCCGGATGTGCCGGGTGCGGAGGGTGTGCCGGGTGCGGCAGGCGAGCCGGACGCCCCGGGAGTCGCACCGCCCGTGCCCCCGGAGCCACGGGCCGGGCCTCCATCACCACCCCCGCTACCGCTGCCGGGATCACGGCTCTCGCCGGGTCGGCGCCCCGCGCCGGAGTCGCGGCCGCGGTCACCACCCGGGTCGCGGCCCTTCGCTTCCCGGTCCAGCGGGACCAGCGTCACCTTCCCCGAAGGCGCCACCGCCCCGCCCGGCGTTCTCCCGGTGTCCGTTCCCGCCGCGCCGAGCGCCACGTAGCCCTCGTCCGGCGCACCTCCGCCGCAGGCGGCCAGCACGCCACCCAGGCACAGCACAGCCGCCGAGGCGGCGATCACGGTGCCCCGACGGCCGTTCGAGCCGAGCATCTGACGTCGCATCGCGCCAGTGTGGCTGACGGTCTGTCAAATCGGAACCCTTGTGCTCCGGTACGGGAGTCCACGACGTCAGTCGGCGATGAGTCCTTCCCTGAGCTGGGCGAGCGTACGGGTCAGCAGGCGCGAGACGTGCATCTGCGAGATGCCGACCTCCTCGCCGATCTGTGACTGGGTCATGTTGGCGAAGAACCGCAGCATGATGATCTGGCGCTCGCGCGGTGGGAGCTTGGCCAGCAGCGGCTTGAGCGATTCGCGGTACTCGACGCCTTCCAGGGCCGAGTCCTCGTAGCCGAGCCGGTCCACGAGGGAGCCCTCGCCGCCGTCGTCCTCGGGCGAGGGCGAGTCCAGCGAGGAGGCGGTGTACGCGTTGCCGACGGCCAGCCCGTCGACCACGTCCTCCTCGGAGACCCCGAGCGCCTTGGCCAGCTCGGGCACGGTCGGCGAGCGGTCGAGCTTCTGCGCGAGCTCGTCGCTGGTCTTGGTCAGCGCGAGCCGCAGCTCCTGGAGCCGGCGCGGGACGCGCACCGACCACGAGGTGTCGCGGAAGAACCGCTTGATCTCCCCGACGACGGTCGGCATCGCGAACGTCGGGAACTCCACGCCCCGCTCGCAGTCGAACCGGTCGATCGCCTTGATCAGGCCGATCGTGCCGACCTGGACGATGTCCTCCATCGGTTCGTTGCGGCTGCGGAACCGCGCCGCGGCGTACCGCACCAGTGGGAGGTTGAGCTCGATGAGTGTGTCCCGTACGTAGGCACGCTCCGGGCTGTCCGTTCCATCCGGGCCGGGTACGGGCCCCAGCGCGGCGAGCCGCAGGAACAGGGAGCGGGACAGAGTGCGGGTGTCGATGGCTTCCGGCGAGCTGGTGAGCACAACGGGTGCGGGTTCGCTCTTCGTGAGCGTGAGCACCTTCGAGCTGCCCTGTTCTGCGGACATGCCACCCCCTTGAGGTCGCGGACGGTCGCGTCGAGCCGCGACCATCGGAGGAACGCAGCCTCCACCTGAATACCGGAGGCGAGGCCACGGCAAACGCGGTTCCCGCAGAATGTCACATGTCGGCAACACGCTGTAGTGACATGTCGACAAGTCTTTGTGACGTCTGCGCAGTTAACAGGTGGTGTGGGTCATTCGTGCCGCGGAGAAGGGGACTTCTGGTGTTCTACCCGATCCGGTTAGGCCTCGATCCTGTTTGCGGATCGAAGTCGGGCGAAGCTTCGGGCCAGCAGTCTTGACACATGCATCTGGGAGACACCCAGTTCGGCACTGATCTGGGACTGGGTCAGATTGCTGTAGTAGCGCAGCAGAAGGATGCGCTGTTCGCGCTCGGGCAGCTGTACGAGCAGATGCCGGACGAGGTCGCGGTGCTCGACCCCGGCGAGCGCCGGGTCCTCGTAGCCGAGCCGGTCCAGCAGTCCGGGCAGCCCGTCACCCTCCTGTGCGGCCTCCAGCGAGGTCGCGTGGTAGGAGCGGCCGGCCTCGATGCAGGCGAGCACCTCGTCCTCGGAGATCCGCAGCCGCTCGGCGATCTCCGCGGTGGTGGGCGAGCGTCCGTGAGCGGTCGTCAGGTCCTCGGTGGCGCCGGTGACCTGGACCCACAGCTCGTGCAGGCGCCGGGGGACGTGGACGGTCCGTACGTTGTCCCGGAAGTACCGCTTGATCTCGCCGACGACGGTGGGCATCGCGAACGTCGGGAACTGCACACCGCGTTCGGGGTCGAACCGGTCGATGGCGTTGATCAGCCCGATCGTGCCGACCTGGACGACGTCCTCCATCGGCTCGTTGCGGCTGCGGAACCGCGCCGCGGCGTACCGCACCAGCGGGAGGTTCGCCTCGATGAGGGCCGCCCGCACCCGGCCGTGCTCCGGGGTTCCCGGCTCCAGGTTCTTGAGCTGGCCGAAGAGCACCTGGGTGAGCGCCCGGGTGTCCGCGCCGCGGGTCCTGGCGGGCGTCGTCGTACTGTCGGGCGCCTCGGTCTGGACGGACTGGGGAGGCACTTGAGGCGCTGTACTGGCCGGCACGATGAGGCCACCCCTTTGCGGTCAACTTCGGTCAACTCATCCGTCAAAAGCGGTCATAGCATCACAAGACATGTCCACTGTGTGCAAGCACCGTATAGCGTCGTGTTGGGTTCAACTTGGTTTAAACGCTAAAAAAGCCCCTCACCGCAATGGTGAGGGGCTCAGTGGCGGTACGGTCCGGCCCGTATGCCGGGCCGGACCGGATCAGAACGGGTAGTCGGCGATCACCCAGGTGGCGAACTCGCGCCACTGCCCGGCGGCGGCCTGATGCGCGGGATGCTCGATGTACCGCTTCAGGGAGTCCTGATCGGCGACCGCGGAGTTGATGGCGAAGTCGTACGCGATCGGCCGGTCGGTGATGTTCCAGGCGCACTCCCAGAACGCGAGCTCGGGGATCTGCCCCTCCAGCTCCTGGAAGGCCTTCGCCCCGGCGACGACCCGCGGGTCGTCCCGCTCGACGCCGTCGTTCAGCTTGAACAGGACCAGATGGCGGATCACGCTGTACTCCTACTTCACGAGCTCGGACATGAAGTCTCCGACGCCCTGTGCGGCACTCGAAACGCCCTCGAACCCTACCTGGACGAGATCCGCTGCCCGTTCCGGGGACGTGATGATCGTGTACGCCACGAAGACAACTATCACGTAGAGAGCTATCTTCTTCGCTTGCACCATCAGCCCCCGCCTCCCCTTCGGTCCCCTGTTTCGATCCTTTGTGCAGTCGGGCGAGTCTATCCACACGAATGACCGCCTCCCGGGGAGGTTTCCGACCCCTCACACAGCCTTTAAGGACCAAGGACCCGGCGATCGAGGCCCTTTGCCCGCCCGCTTGACCACTGAGCGGGAGCAGGATGGACGGTGAGCCCGGCGGACACGGCAGGAATCCGAAGGGCTCGGAACGGGCCCCACTGTGGGATCCCCGCCGCAGGTCACCCCCCTGACCGCGACGAGGGCCAAAGGCCCGTTCTCACCGGGGGAAGCGGCTTGTCCCCCCGATGCCGTTTCCCCCGACCTGAGCGTGGAAGAACCGGGGGAACCGTGGCCCCGACACGACATCCGTCGTGCGGGGCCACGGTCGTGTGCAAGGGTCCGGGCGCGCATCGTCCACGCGGCAGCCGGTGGGGCGGTCTCGCCGTCCCCGTAACGCGCGAACGCCCTCCCGAACTGCGTTTCCGCAGTTCGGGAGGGCGTCGATGGCGGTAGCGGAGGGATTTGAACCCTCGGTGAGTCTCCCCACACTCGCTTTCGAGGCGAGCTCCTTCGGCCGCTCGGACACGCTACCGAGAGAGAGCTTAGACCATGGCGGGCCGTGGACAGAAATCGGTTCTCAGGGGGTGCGGAAGAAGGAGGTCAGGACGCTCGCGCACTCCTGCTCCAGGACGCCGTGGATGACCTCGGGGCGGTGGTTGAGGCGGCGGTCGCGTACGACGTCCCAGAGGGAGCCCGCCGCGCCCGCCTTCTCGTCGCGGGCGCCGTAGACGACCCGGTCCACGCGGGACTGGACCAGGGCGCCCGCGCACATCGTGCAGGGCTCCAGGGTGACGACCAGGGTGCAGCCGGTCAGGCGCCACTGCCCGAGGGCAGCCGCCGCCCTGCGGACGGCGAGGACCTCGGCGTGGGCGGTCGGGTCGCCGGTGGCCTCGCGTTCGTTGTGGCCCGTGGCGAGCAGTGCGCCGTCCGGGCCGAGCACGACGGCGCCGACCGGCACATCGCCGGCCGCCGCCGCCAGCTCGGCCTCGGCCAGGGCGCGGCGCATGTGCGCCCGCCACGGGTCTCGTACGGGATCGTGCGGTTCCGGTGGTCCTTGCGGGTGCGGTGGTTCGCTCACCCGCGGACCCTAACGGACGGTCTCCAGGACCTCGGCCGCGCCCAGCGCGTCCGCGATCTCCACCATGGCGTCCGTGCGCAGCATCAGCAGTTCGGCCTCGGGGAGTCCGAGGTCGGCCAGGATCCGGGTGTCGCCGAGCGGGCCCGCCGGTACGGCGTCGGCGTCGGCGTCGAAGCCGTCGTCATCGTTGTCGTTGTCGTCTGTGTCGGCGTTGTCGTTGTCGGGGGTGGTGTCCGGGTCGCCGTCCTCCGGGTCGTCGAGGCCGACGAGCTCTTCGAGGGCGGCGATCGTGTCCTCGGCCCCGGGTTCGCGGCCGAGCAGTTCGTCGGTGAGCAGGATCTCCCCGTACGAGGAGCGTGCGGCGGCGGTGGCGTCGGAGACGAAGATCCGGGGATCGTCCTCGCCGTCCACCCGGACGACGCCGAACCAGGCGTCCTCCTGTTCGATGAAGACGAGCACCGTGTCCTCGTCCACCGAGGCATCACGGGCCAGATCCGTCAGGTCGGACAGGGTCTCCACATCGTCGAGCTCCGTGTCGCTCGCTTCCCACCCGTCTTCGGTGCGCGCGAGCAGTGCGGCGAAGTACACCGTGACTCTCCCACTGGTCTTAGGGGCGTCGGTCCGGCGGGAGGGCAGTCGGTGGTCCGGCTGTCCTGGGTCCCGCCCATCGGAATCGTGGCAGAAACAAGGGCTTCGCGAGAGGAGTTCGGCGGCTGAGTCGGCCATCAGTTCTGCCGGACGCCGCCACCAGGGGGATGCCGGGCGCTGTCGCCGGGGGTGCCGGGCGCTGCCACCGGGGAATGACGGGGGGCCGGCGCCGGGGGTGTCGGAGGACGGTCGCCGGCTACCAGCGGAAGGTGCGCATGCGCATGGCCTGGCGCATCCGGGCCGCTCTGGCCCGGCGGGGCTGCACCCGGTCGCGGAGGGCTTTCGCCTCGTGGAGCTCGCGCAGGAACTGGGCGCGCCGCCTGCGGCGTGCCGCGTCGCTCTCCTCCGGGTCCTGCTGGACCTGTGAGTCCTGCCGGTCCCGCGGGTCCGGCGTGTCCCGCCGGTCCCTCAGGCCCGGCGCGTCCCGCTGGTCCCACTTCCGATTTTCCCCGTCCGGCATCGGCTCATCACCCCAAGGCTGGGTCCGTATGCCCCCACCTTCCCCCCGAACATGCGGTTGATGCCAGCGCACGGGTGCGGGAGGCACGGTTACTGTTGAGCCCATGCGGATCCACGTCGTCGACCACCCACTGGTCGCGCACAAGCTCACCACCCTGCGCGACAAGCGCACCGACTCCCCGACCTTCCGGCGGCTCGCCGACGAGCTGGTCACCCTGCTCGCCTACGAGGCCACCCGGGACGTGCGCACCGAACAGGTCGACATCGAGACCCCGGTCACACCGACGACCGGTGTGAAGCTGTCGCACCCGCGGCCGCTGGTCGTGCCGATCCTGCGGGCCGGCCTCGGCATGCTCGACGGCATGGTGCGGCTGCTGCCGACCGCCGAGGTGGGCTTCCTGGGCATGATCCGCAATGAGGAGACGCTCCAGGCGGAGACGTACGCCACCCGGATGCCGGAGGACCTCTCGGGCCGCCAGGTGTACGTCCTGGACCCGATGCTGGCCACCGGCGGCACGCTGGTCGCGGCCATCCAGGAGCTGATCAAGCGTGGCGCGGACGACGTCACCGCGGTCGTGCTGCTCGCCGCGCCCGAGGGCGTCGAGGTGATGGAGCGCGAGCTGGCCGGTACGCCGGTGACCGTGGTCACCGCCTCGGTCGACGAGCGGCTCAACGAGAACGGCTACATCGTCCCCGGCCTCGGCGACGCGGGTGACCGGATGTACGGCACGGCCGACTAGGCCCTGATCCGCCGGACACGCCCTGGGGCCGCAGTGGTTCGCGCTGACGGCAGCCGGGTGGCCCGGCAGCCGTCAGCAGGACGACGGTGCGGGGGCCGGCTTCGTCAGGGCGGCGAGGGCCGCGGCCGCCGACTGGGGCGTGTTGAACGTCTTGAACTTCGTACCGAGAATCAGATCGACGTCCGCCGTCCTGCGGGCGTCGGTCTTCGGCGTGGCGCCCACCAGTTGTGTGCCGAGGACCGGGAACGGGCCGTTCGTGGCCGAGGGGGCGCCCAGCAGCACCCCGAAGCCCGGGACCTTCTTGTCGTACGCGGCCGGGGCGTTGCCCACCTTGCCGATGGTGAAGCCGCGCTTCTTCAGCTCGTCGGCCGCCTTCTTGGCGAGCCCGCTGCGTGGTGTCGCGTTGTAGACGTTGACGGTGATCTTCGCGGGCTTCGGCAGCACCTTCGCGGGTGCGGACGGTTTGGCGGTCGGGCAGTCCGTCTTGTGGTCGGCGGCGCTGGCCTTCCGGTTGCCGCCGGTGAAGACGTCGATGAGCTGCATCGTGCCCCATCCGGCCAGCCCGAGGGCGACCACGGAGGCGGTGGCAGCGAGGATCAGTTTGCCGCGACGCCGGGGGCGGCGCATCCGCGGGTACTTGTCGCCCGTGATGCGGTACTTTCCGCCCATGCCGGGGGGAGTGAGCATGCTCATGGGCGCAGCGTAGTGCGGCCCGGTGATGATGCCTACTAAATGATCAATGGATCGCACCCGTCCGAGTGCGAAAGCACCCGAACGAACCCCGGACGGACCCCCGAGCGGCCCGTGGGTCGCACAGGGGCAGGACGGCCCATGGACGGGACGGTCCGTTGACGGGACAGCCGGGTCCGTGGACGGGACTCGCTCCGGTCAGCCGAGTTCGAGCACGCGGGCGTGGAGTACCTGGCGCTGCTGAAGCGCGGCGCGGACCGCGCGGTGCAGTCCGTCCTCCAGATAGAGGTCGCCCTGCCACTTCACGACGTGCGCGAACAGGTCACCGTAGAACGTCGAATCCTCGGCGAGGAGGGTTTCGAGGTCCAGGTTGCCCTTGGTGGTCACCAGCTGATCGAGGCGGACCGGGCGCGGCGCGACGTCCGCCCACTGCCGGGTGCTTTCCCGGCCGTGGTCGGGATAAGGCCGCCCATTTCCGATGCGCTTGAAGATCACACGGAAAGCCTACCGGGCAGGAGCCTCCGGGCGCAGCCATGGGGCAGTACTGCGATCCTGGTAAGAATGCCGCAAATCCATGCATTCCGGAATGGGACCCTGATGAGTGACAGCGAGAACACGGCCGAAAGTGCCGGTCTGCTGCCGGAGCCGGCGGGCAGGTGTGGGAGGCCGAGGGCTTCCCGTGCGAGTTCTACGCGCTCGGCGGCATCGGCCCCGGCATCCCGCTGCGCGCGACGGTCACCAGCTTCGGCCCCGCACTCCTGTCCAAGGTGCTGGAGCTCGACCAGGGTCCGTGGTCGCCTTCCTTGTCTCGGACGCCGGAAAGGCCGAGATCAAAGGGATCGGGGTTTCGACGAGGCGCACCTGCTCTTCGACGGGGCCTCCAGGGGCGTCGGCATCTTCTTCGTCACGCAGACGCCCCGCGACGTGCCGGCGGAGGTGCTGGCGCCAGCTCGGGAACCGGGTGCAGCACGCGCTGCGCGCTTTTACCCCGCACGATGCGAAGGCGCTGCGGTCGACGGTGAAGACATTCCCTCATTCGCAGTACGACCTGGAGGAGTTGTTGACGCTGCTGGGCATCGGCGAGGCCGTGATCACGGTGCTGAGCGAGAACGGTGCGCCAGCGCCGGTCGCCGCGACCCGGGGCGGGCGCCGCGGTCGCTGATGGGCGTGGCCGGCGGCGGAGCTCGAAGCGGCCGTGAAGGGGGCGTCGTCGTACGGGCGTTGTGCGCAGGCGGTGGACCGGGAGTCGGCGTACGAGAAGCTGAGCGCCGGTCAGGAAGCCGAGGCCGAGGCCGAGGCTGAGGCGGCCAGTGCCGCGGACCGGGCCGCTGTGGAGGGGGCGGTCCGTGGTGAGGGGGCGCGCGGGGCCGGGAAGGTGGCCGAGGAGCATGCCTCGCTGGGGGAGCAGGCGGTGGCGAGCGGGGTGTTCCGGTCGCTGGCCAGGTCCGTCGGTACGCGGCTGGGCCGGGAGATCTCGCGGTCACTCTTCGGCACGGCCGGCCGCAGGCGGTAGGAGGGGGAGGCGGGGGTTACCTCTCGGTGGCGCGGTCGGTGGCCTTGGCCGCCTGCTTCGCGTGCTGCTTGTACGCGCGGACCTCGGCGAGCGATTCCGGGCCGGTGATGTCGGCGACCGACCGGTGCGAGCCGGCCTCGCCGTACGGTCCCGCCGCCTCCCGCCAGCCCTTCGGCCGGACCCCGAACTGCTTGCCCAGCAACGCCAGGAAGATCTGGGCCTTCTGGGTACCGAACCCGGGCAGCGCGTTCAGCCGTTTGCGCAGCTCGGCACCGTCGGAGACATCGGTCCACACCGCGCTCGCGTCGCCGTCGTACTCCGCCACCAGGTACTGGCACAACTGCTGGACCCTCTTGGCCATGGAGCCGGGATAGCGGTGCAGGGCGGGCTTCGTGGTGAAGAGCTCGGCGAACGCCTCCGGGTCGTGGACGGCGATCTCATGGGCGTCCAGATCGTCGCCGCCCATCCGTTGCGCCAGCGAGTACGGGCCGGAGAAGGCCCATTCCATCGGCACCTGCTGGTCCAGCAGCATGCCCACCAGCGCGGCGAGCGGGCTGCGAGCGAGGAGCTCGTCCGCCTTCGGCTCCTGGGCGATCCGCAGGGTGATGCCCTGGTCCTTGTCGCTGTTCTCGTGGCTGTCGTTGTCGCTGCCCTTGTCGCTCTTGGCCACGTCGCTCTTGGTCATGCCACCGATCATCCCGACGGCGGTGCGGCCCGGCCACTCCACTGCCCGCCGGTGCAGCCGTTTGCCGTACGGACGAAGCGGCTGCCCGAAGGGGCAGCACCGGCTGCCCCCGGCCGGCGGGGTCCGGGCTGGACGGGGCTGTGGGGCGTCGTGAAGGTGGAGTGGTGAGGCCATCACGACGCGCCTTCGACCGGGGCGCGGCCAGGGGAGATGACGATGCACGCACCGGATTGGGACCAGGAACACGACCACGACCACGAGCGGGATCACGGGCACGGGCATGAGCACGACGAGCCGATGCACGCGTCGCGGGCGTCCGAGGGCCGGGAGCCGGCGGGCACCCCGCACCTCTACCGTGCGGCGGCGTCCGGGCGGCCCGATGTCGTCGGGGCCGGCGGCATGAGCGTGCTCCAACGGGCGGTCGGCAACAGCGCCGTGGGGTCGATGCTTCAGCGCAAGGAGGAGGAAGAGCGCTCCCCCGTGCACGACGTGGTCTCGTCGGGCGGCGGACAGCCGCTGGACACCGACACCCGCGCCGACCTGGAGGGGCGGATGGGGGCGGACTTCTCCGACGTACGCATCCACACGGACTCCGCCGCCCATGAGTCCGCGAAGGGCGTGGGCGCCCACGCTTACACCGTCGGCAACAACGTGGTCTTCCAGCGGGACGCCTACGATCCGTCCTCGCCGCAGGGCCGCACCACGCTGGCCCATGAGCTGACCCATGTGATCCAGCAGCGCAACGGCCCGGTGGACGGTACGGAGGCGGCGGGCGGGATCCGGGTGAGCGACCCCTCCGACCGGTTCGAGCGGGAGGCCGTCGCGAATGCCGACCGGGTGCTGTCGGACCCGGCCCAGGCGTCGGCCCCCGCTTCGGATTCGGCTCCCGCTTCGGCGCCGGCTCCGGCGGCGTCCGTGCAGCGGGCCGCGACGGAGGACGAGGACGAGCAACCGGCCGATGTCCAGGGCTCGTTCGTGCAGCGTGCGAAGGAAGGGGCCGAGGAGGAGGAAGAGGCTCCGCCGGAGTGAGGGAGGGCGGGGTCGGAGCCCCGGCAGGCCGGGCTTCGGCGGGCGGGGCTTCGGCGGGCAGCGCCCTGGCGGGCGGCGCCCACTGCTGCGGGCCGCGCTGCCCCGACCGCCCAATCCTGTTCCGCCCCGCCCAGCCCCGTCAGTCCGCCGTGTCCGTCTTCATCGTGCCGCCGAGGAACAGCGACTCCGAGCACCGCGAAGGCGTCGGCGCGTTCACCGGCTTGCCGACCTTCCGGCAGTCCACGGTCATCGTGACCTTGCCCCCGGCGGGCACCAGGATCGGCGTGACGAAGTGGTAGTCCGAGTCCCGGAAGTTCTCCAGCGCCAGCCGGAGCACGGGCGCGTCCCGGCCCGAGGAGACCACGACCGTCCCTGCGTCGCCCTGCGGGTTCTGGACCACGATGTCGGTCAGCTGGAACGTGTGCCCGGCGGGCACCTGGAGGGCCGTCGAGGTGTTCGACCCGCTGCCCACCGAGTCCTTGACCTGCACCTGAGCACTGGTCGGGGCGGCGGCCGACGCGTCGGAGTCCGCACCGGGGCTCGGTGAGGGGCTGGGCTTCGGCGAGCCCCCGTCCGCCCCGGAGGAATCGCCCCCGCCCGACGCCGCACCGGCCGAGGACCCCTTCTCGGGCGCCTTGCTCTTGTCGGCCGCGGCGGCGGACCGTACCGCGTCCGGAGTGATCGCCTCGCGGGCCGCCGACTTCACGGCCGGGCGCAGCAGCGCGTACCAGAGGCCCACCAGCGCGATCAGCAGAACGGCCGCGGTGATCAGCGCCCGGGGAAGCCAGCGTGGCAGGATCGGTTCCTGCTGGTACGAGCCGTCCACGACCACGGGTGCGACCGGGGCCTCGCCCTCGGCCACCTCCGGGGTGGCGACCACCTGGAAGGGATGCGTGACCGGGATGCCGCGCCACACGCGCTTGGCGGGCCGGATCCGTACCTTCCCGAACTCCGCCCGGCCGGGCGCGATCAACAGTGTGTCCGCCACGAACGAGACCCGTGCCCGCTCCGTGCCCGACTGGGCTCCCAGCCGCACGGTGAGGGGGGCGTTCCCGCGGTTGTCGACGGCGAGCTGATGCCTGCCGCGCCAGGCGCCGTGCGAGCTGCGCGGCACCAGTTCGGCGGTCGTCTCGGTGAAGGGGAGTACGGTCACCCGCCCTTCGGGCACCACCGTGTCGCCCTGCTCGCTGGTGGGCACCACCCGTATCCCGAAGGGCGTCTCGCCCGCCGGTACGGTCGAGTCCCGGGGCGGACGCAGTACGAGGGAGACCGTCTGCGAGTCGCCCGGATAGAGGGAGAGCGTCGCCGGCTCGACCGTCGACCAGGCGGCACACGCGCCGACCACCTCGAAGCGGTACTCCTCGACGGTGCTGCCGGAGTTGAGGATCCGCAGGGGGAGGGCCGTCTCCTCGCCCGGTGCGGCAGTGACGGACGAATCGTCGAGGCTTGCCGTGAGACTCATAGGCGGCACCGTAGGTTCGCCGTTGAACGCCGACATCGGCCGTGAAGGAACACTTCCGGGCAGATTCTGTGCCCGGATCGGCCTTTTTGTTTCCCTGTAGGGATACGCGGGCATCTTTTGACCGCCTCAGACGATTGAGGCATACGAAAACAGCCGTGCTGGTTGTGATCGACGTGACGCCATCGGCTGTTGCCCAGGGGGAGCATTGCCATGGAGCGCATCACTGTTGCATTACGGGCCCAGGATCCGATCTCACAAGCGGGCGTGGCCAGCCAGTTGCGGACCCGGCCCGAGGTCAGCGTGACGGAGTGGGGGGAGGGAGAGGCCTCTCCCCGGATCGTGGTCGTCGTCGTGGACGCGGTCGACGAGGCGGTGTTGACGATGCTGCGCCACATCCAGCGCACCAGCACCTCACGCACCGTTCTGGTCACCACGGACATCGACGAGCAGAAGCTGGTGAGCGCCGCCGAGTGCGGTGTCGCCGGTGTGGTCAGGCGCTCCGAAGCGACCCCGGAGCATCTGGTGCAGGTCATCGGGACGGTGGCGCGGGGCGAGGGCCATCTCCCGTCCGACCTGCTGGGGCGGCTGCTGGAGGAGGTGGGCCGCCTCCAGGGGCAGGTGCTCGGCCCGCGTGGCCTGCACTTCACCGGTCTCGCGGCGCGCGAAGTGGATGTGCTGAGACTGGTCGCGGAGGGGTACGACACCGCGGACATCGCGACGAAGCTGGCCTATTCCGAGCGCACCATAAAGAACGTGCTGCACTCGGTGATGACCAGGCTGCAGCTGCGCAACCGGTCGCACGCGGTGGCGTACGCGATGCGGCAGGGGCTGATCTGAGCCGCCCCGCAGTTCCGGCAGATCCCCCCGGTGCCCTTTCGGGCAGCGGGGGCTTCCCGAGGGTGTGACTTCCGCACCGCTGCGCGTCCGCGGCCGGTACAGGACCCTGACGTCCGGTGTGCCGGATCGGGCGAGGGTGGGGGAGGACTTCCGTGCGCTGGTACCAGCCGCTTCGGCGGGCGCCGCGGTCGCGGCGGGACGGATCGGTCCGGGCGCGGCCGCCCGCCTCGCGCCGCACCCTCACCGCGCTCCGGATTCCGGCCCTCGCACTGCTTCTCGTGGCCGGCGGCATCGCCCCCGGCTCGGCCGTCACCTCCGGTGCGCCGGCGGTGGCGGTGCCCGAACCCTGGGTCACCCCTGCCGAGTTCACCGACGCGGTCGACCCCGGTGGTTCCACGGGGGTGGATAAGCAGGTGCGTACGCCCGCCATTCCGCCGAAACCCGATGTGGTGCTGCTGGTGGACGGCACCGGGAGTATGGGCAAACCGATCGGCGATGTGCAGAAAGGTCTGAAGAACATCACGACGAAGGTCCTTGGACAGCAGCCGGACTCCCGTTTCGCGGTGGCCACCTATGGTGACGAGAAGGACGATCCGACGGCGGAGTTCGCTGTTCTCCAAGGGCTGACAACGAACTTGGTCGACGTGCAGAAGGGTGTCGACGGCCTGAACACCTCCCGCGGATACAAGAGCAAAGGTCCGTCGGAGGACTGGATCTACGCGCTGTGGAAAGTGGCCAACGGCGCGGACGGCGGTACGGCTTTCCGAGAGGGCGCCAGCCCGGTCGTGGTCCTGGTGGGCGACGCGTCGAGCCACAACCCCAGCAACAAGATCCCCTACGAGGATGCGGTGTTCGCGCTCCAGGACAAGGGGGTACGGGTCATCGCCGTCGACGTGACGACCGAGGACGGTGACGGGCTCAACGGCAACGGATACAGCAGCCCGACCTACCAGGACCCGTACCACGAGCCGGACCAGGCCAAACGGATCGCCGAGGCCACCAACGGCCGCATGCTGAACGGAATTCCCGGAGACGGTGTCACCGACGCCATCATCGAAGGCTTCAACAACCTTCCCACCAGCGTGAGCTACCGCCTGGACAACTGCGATCCGCATCTGTCCGTCAGCCTCGACCCACCCACCCAGCAGCTGACCAGCGGGGAAACTGCGCACTTCGCGGAGAACATCGACGTCTCGGCGGACGCGCCCCAGGGCACCCGGCTGAGCTGCACCGTTCAGTTCCTGATGGGCACCCAGGCACCGGGTGCGGAAACGATCGGGCCGGCCGCGGCGGCCGATCCCGACTTCCAGGAGCAGATCAACATCGATGTGAACGACATCGACGCGCCGGTCGTCACCGTGGACGATCTGACCGTCCGGGCCAAAGACAAGGAGGGCGCGCGCGTGACGTACGCCGCCACCGCCCAGGACGCCACCGACGGCACGCTCCCGGTGACCTGCACCCCTGACTCCGGTTCGCTCTTCCCGGTCGGCCGCACCACGGTGACCTGCTCGGCGACGGACTCGGCGGGCAACACGGGGACGGACACGGCGGAGATCGAGGTCCTGGAGGCCCCCGTCCCGCCCTCGGCGGATGTGGCGATGAAGGTCGACGTCAGCCCCGACCGTACGTACACCGGCCGCCCGGCCCGTGCCCGCTTCGTCGTCACCAATGCCGGTCCGGACCCGGCGACCGGCGTGGTCATCGGCTCCGCCTGGCCCGAAACGTCCAAGGGCAAGGACCGCAGCCTGCCCGCCCTGACCCGGTGCACAGCGGCGAACCCGTGCACCATCCCGGCCGGCGGCCGCATCGAGGTGACCCAGACCGGTACGTACCGAGCGGCGGTCACCGGGGACGTACAAGCCACCGTGCGCGGCACGCTGCCGGACCGCCGCAAGGCCGACAACCACGACACCGACCGGCTGCGCGTACTGAAACCTTCCCTGACCGTCACCCCGCAGGTCGCCAAGCCGGGTCAGCCGGTGCTGGCCCGCGGCAAGGACTACCCGCCGGGCGCGACCGTACGTTTCACGTGGAACACCGGGATCACCCCCGGAGGAGCGACGGCCACGGTGGGCCGCGACGGCACCTTCGAGGTCCAGGTCCTGGTCCTGCGCAAGGACAAGCTCGGCCCGCGCGAGCTGCGGGCGGACTCGCGCGACCTAGCCCGGCTGAAGAAACCGGTCCTGGTGGTGCAGCGGAATCTTCAGCCACCGGACTTCGCGGGCCGCGCATGAGCGCCGGTGAGCGTACGGCCGGTGACCGTACGGCCGGTGGCCGCAGGACCGGTGACAGGGCCGATGACCGCACGGCTGATGACCGCACGGGAGTGATCGGGTGATCCACGAGGTCGACGACGTACTGCGGGCGCTGATCAGGGCGGAGGTGCTCGAAGGCGGACAGATCGCGGTGGTCTTCGACGCCCCGACCCGGGAATGGGCGGCGAAGGTCAACGCGCCCATGGTCAACCTGTATCTCTACGACATCCGCGAGGACATGCGCAGGCGCGAGCGGGGTCTGCACAACGACTACGACGAACGCGGCACGATCATCGCCCGCCGCCGTCCGCCCCGGTTCTTCAAGCTGTCGTACCTGATCACGGCATGGACGAAGCGCCCGGAGGACGAACACCGGCTGCTCTCCTCGCTGCTCGGCTGCCTGCTTCGTTACGAGGCGCTGCCCCCGGAGCGGCTGGCGGGCACCCTGGCCGAGATCGGGGCGCCGGTACCGATGTCGATCGCGCTGCCGCCGCCGGAGGACCGCTCGTTCGCCGACGTGTGGAGCGCGCTGGGCGGCGAGTTGAAGCCCTCGCTCGACCTGGTGGTCAGCGTGCCGGTGACGGCGTCGCCGAGTTATGTGGTGGGTCCGCCGGTGGGGGACGAGGGGCTGCAGACCCGCTTCGGGGACGTACCCGAGCCGACCGAGCCCGTATCGGAGCCGATGCCGGGCCGCGGGGGCCTCCCGGTGTACGGCGGACGCCCGGGGCGGCCGGGCGGGGGCACCGCCTCGCGCATCCCGGACGCGGAACGACGACGCGGCCTGTCCCTCCGGATCGTGGAGACCCGGGGAGCCGGCGGGGACCCACGCGAGTCCGGTACTGGTGCGGGATCCCGGGAGTCCGGTACGAAGTCCCACCAGGCCGTTACGGAGGACAGCGCCGAATGACCACCGCGGGCGATCCGAACCTGCGTCACCTCCTCGCCCGCGCCGTAGCGGTGGAGCAGCGCATCCGGCGGGCGGTCGAGGCCCGGCAGCTCACCGATCCGGACCCGGACGACGCCTTCCGTGGCCTCTACCTCACGGACGAGAACATCGCCCGCCTGCTGGACGAGGACGAGGCCCGCGCCTTCCCGTACCCCGTACCGGACCCCGTCGAGGCGCCCGCGGAACAGACCGGACTCACGTCCCTGGCCGCCGAGTTCGGCCTCACCGCCCTCGACGTCGAGATCCTCCTCATCGCGCTCGTACCGGACCTCGACGACCGCTTCGAGGCGTTCTACGGCTACCTGAACGACGACGTCACCCGCCGCCGCCCGTCCATCGGACTGGCGCTCGGCCTGTGCGGGCTCTCCCCCGCCGACCAGGTGGCGCGCGGCCGGCTCGCGGCCCGCGCCCCGCTCCGCGAGGGCCGCCTCCTCCTGGTCGAGGACCTTGACCGTCCGTTCCTGAGCCGGGCACTGCGCGTCCCCGACAGGGTCACCGCCCACCTCCTGGGCGACGACACCCCCGACCCCCGGCTGGCCGACCTCCTCGCCCCCTGGCACGCCGTACCGGGCGTCGGAGACCCGGCGCCGCTCGCCGGGGCCCTCGCCCACGGCGCCTCGCTGGCCTACCTCCGCGAGGACCAGGGCGGTGCGGGCACCGCCCTCGCAGCCTCCGCGCTGACCCGTGCGGGCCACCGGGTCCTGGGCCTGGACCTGGCGCACCTCGCCGAGGACCCGTCACCGGCCGAGGCGGTCCGCTCCCTGGTCCGCGAGGCCAGGCTGACCGGTGCGGGCGTGGTCTGCGCCCCGATCGACGCGGTCTGCCGCGAACACCCGGAGCTCCTCCGGCTGCTCACCGGCACCCCGGTCCCCACGATCCTGGTGGGCCGGGCCCCCTGGGACGCGTCCTGGTCCGCCGCCCCGCCGCTGCTCCTGCACGCCCCACGCGTGGAACCCTCGACCAGGGCGGCCCTCTGGACCGACGCGTACGACGCGCCCGTACCCGGGACCGTCGACGTGGAACGGCTGCTCGCGCCGTTCCTCCTCACCCCGGAACAGATCACCCGCGCGGCCCGGGGCGCCGCCCAGACCACCCACCTGGACGGCGGCACCCTCACCCCCGACCACGTCCGCCAGGGCGCCCGCGCCCAGAACGCGGCGGGCCTGGACCGCCTGGCCCGCCGCATCGAACCCACGGTCACCTGGGACGACCTGGTCCTCCCGCCCGACACCCACGCCCAGCTCCGCGAACTCACCGCCCGCGCGAGACATCGCGACCGGGTCCTGGGGGAGTGGGGCATGCGCCCCGGCGGCGGCCGGGGACGGGGCGTGTCCGCCCTCTTCGCCGGCGATTCCGGCACCGGCAAGACGATGTCGGCCGAGGTCATCGCCGCGGACCTGGGCCTGGACCTGTACACGGTGGATCTGGCGACGGTGATCGACAAATACGTCGGCGAGACGGAGAAGAACCTGGAGCGCATCTTCTCGGAGGCCGCAGGTGTGAACGGCGTCCTGCTCTTCGACGAGGCGGACGCGATCTTCGGCAAACGCTCCGACGTGAAGGACGCCCACGACCGCTACGCGAACGTCGAGAGCGCGTACCTCCTCCAGCGCATGGAGTCCTTCGACGGTCTGGCCATCCTCGCCACCAACCTCCGGGCCAACCTGGACGACGCGTTCACCCGCCGCCTGGACCTGGTCATCGACTTCCCGGTCCCGGATCCTGAACAGCGCCTGGTCCTCTGGGAGCGCTGCCTGGGCCCCGTACTTCCCCGGGGCAAGGACCTGGACCTCGCCTTCTGCGCGGAGAACTTCGAGCTGGCGGGCGGCAACATCCGCTCGGTCGCGGTGACGTCCGCGTACCTGGCGGCGGACACGGGCGAGCCGGTGACGATGCCGACGCTGATCCACGCGATCCAGCGCGAGTACCAGAAGCTGGGCCGGCTGACCCTGGCGTCGGAGTTCGGCCCGTACCTGGAGCTGCTGACCTGAGCGCGCGACATCTGTCGACCGCCTGGAAGACCCGCTCACTGTGCCCGGACGAGCCGGTCGGGCACAGCGTCAGACGATCACGACACGGGAGCCATTGAAGTTGGCCACGATCTCCAACTGCCCGCCGAGCGCGGCAATGTACGCGGCAATGGTTCCGACCTCCGTGGCTGTGGTCTTCCCACGTTCGATGGCCGACACCCGCTCCTGCCGCACGTGCATACGATCAGCGATCTCGCTCTGGGTCAGACCCAGCTGTTTCCGCATTTCGACCAGTCGATGCGCTCGCGCCTCGGCCACCATGCGATGGGCTCCGCGCTCGATCTCCTCAAGATCCTCGGCATCGAAGACCTCGTTCTTCACTTCGTCCCAGGAATGGAAACTAGTCATTTCGACGTGCCCTTCTGCCGCTGAGCCAAGTGTGTCAACCAGTCGTCGTAGCGCCCCTCGGCTACGGGGATCGACTGGCTGTACCACTCACGCCACTTTCCCGACTTGTTGCCGGCCACCAAGAGAACCGCGTTGCGGTCGCGGTCGAAGACGAACAGGATGCGAATCTCGCTCGTCCCGCCAGAGCCGGGCCGCAGTTCTTTGAGGTTGTGTATCGACGACCCTTTGATCCTGTCCACCAGAGGGCGTCCAAGGTCGGGCCCTTCCTCGACGAGCGCTTGGAGAGCCTGCCCCACAAGCCGAGCCGTGTCCCGATCAGCCTTTCGCAAGCCGAGCAGCCACTCGCGAACCTCGCCCACCATTTCAAGGCTCCAGGACATGTGCCCTCGCCGCGTAGTACGTATACATACTAGTACGCTGGCATGCTGTGGGCGAGGTGAGGCCGAAACGTGCCAGCTGTCCCTCGAACGGGTGGCGCACCGAGTTGCTGCCGGCCTGGCTTCAGGGGCATTCGCGTGGAGCCTTGCGCGAAATCGGGGTTGCCGCCACCGTGGGCAGGGTCGGCCGGTGGCCGACCGGTCCTCTCCGCACTGTGACGGGAGTCAGCGTGACCGCATTGCCTGTTCTGCCCCACGAACTGCACGGCGACGGCCCGCACAAGGTGATCGCGGTGCACGGCTGGCTCGCCGACCGCTCCGCGTACGCCCCCGTGCTGCCGGACCTCGACCTCGGTTCGTTCCAGTACGCGGTGGTGGACCTGCGGGGGTACGGCGAGGCCCGGGACACGGATGGCTCGTACACCACGGCCGAGGGTGCCGAGGACGTGCTCGCACTGGCCGACCGGCTCGGCTGGGAGCGGTTCTCGCTGGTCGGTCACTCGATGGGTGGCTCCGTCATCCAGCGGACGCTCGCCGCCGCGCCGGGCCGGGTACGCAGGATCGTCGGGGTCTCGCCCGTCCCCGCGTCCGGCCTGCCGCTCCCGCCCGAGCAGTGGGAGCTCTTCGCCGCGGCGGCGCACACCCCGCAGAACCGCCGGATCATCCTCGACACCACCACCGGAGGCCGGCGACCCGCGGGCTGGCTGGACCGCATGGTGCGCCGCTCGGTCGCGTGCAGCGACGCCAAGGCGTTCCGGGCCTGGCTGGACTCCTGGGCGGGCGAGGACTTCCACGACCAGGTCGAGGGCTCGCTCGTGCCCGCCCTCGCCGTCGTGGGCGCGCTCGACCCGGCCCTCTCCGCCGAGTTGCAGCGCGCCACCTGGATGCGCTGGTTCCCCCGGGCCGAACTGGTGGAGCTGCCGTCGTGCGGCCACTACGCGATGGACGAGGCCCCGCTCGACCTGATCCGCGTGGTGGAGGACTTCCTGCGGGCGGACGCGGAGGCATGAGCGGTTCCGCCCCCGCCGAAACGCCCGTCCCGGACGTCTTCGACCCCAGGCAGTACGGGCAGGGCATCCCCCACGCCCACTGCCGCCATCTGCGCGACCACCACCCCGTGGCATGGCAGGAGGAACCGGAGGTGCTCGGCTGGCCGGCGGGCCCCGGCTTCTGGGCGGTCACCCGGCACGAGGACGTGGTCCGGGTCCTGAAGGACTCCGCGACGTACTCCTCGTACCTGGGCGCCACCCAGATCCGCGACCCGGACCCCGCCGACCTGCCGTTCATCCGCCGCATGATGCTCAACCAGGACCCGCCGCACCACCGCCGCCTGCGCGTACTCGTCAGCCGCGCCTTCACTCCGAAGCGCATCGACCGCTTCGAGACCGTCGTCCGCGAACGCGCCCGCTCCCTGCTCACGCGCGCGGTCGCCGAGGCGCGGGCCGGCGACGGAACCAGCGACCTCGTCACCCAGGTCACCGACGACTACGCCCTGCTCAACCTCGCCGACCTGCTCGGCGTACCGGACACGGATCGCGCTCTCCTCCTCCACTGGACGCAGCGCGTCATCGGCTACCAGGACCCCGACGAGGCCGGAACCCCGGAACTCGGCCCGGACGGCAAACCGCTCAACCCTCGTTCCCCGTCCGCCCTGCGCGACATGTTCGACTACGCCCACGCCCTGGCCGCCCACAAGCGCCGCCACCCCGCCGACGACGTCATGACGTCCCTGGCCACGGACCCCGAACTGACCGCCCCCGAGCTGGAGATGTTCTTCTTCCTGCTGGTGATCGCCGGAAACGACACTGTACGCAGCGCGGCCCCCGGCGGCCTGCACCTCCTGGCGGAGCACCCCGAGGAGTACCGCCGACTGTGCAACGGCGAGGTGGGGTTCGCGACCGCCGTCGACGAACTCCTCCGCCGTCACCCCCCGGTCCTGACATTCCGCCGCACGGCCCGCGAGGACACGGTGCTGGCGGGCACCCGCATCCGCACCGGCGACAAGGTGGTCGTCTTCCACGCCTCCGCCAACCACGACGAACGAGTCTTCCCCGATCCGTACGCGCTGGACCTCTCCCGGTCCCCGAACCCCCACGTCTCCTTCGGCGACGGCCCGCACGTCTGCCTGGGAGCGCATTTCGCACGGCTGCAACTACGGGCGCTGTACGAGGAGACGGGCCGCGTTCTTCCGGCACCGCTCGAACCCGCGGGTCCACCGAGGCGCCTGGTGTCGAACTTCATCAACGGTCTGAAGTCGCTGCCGGTGCGGGTGGGTGGCGCCTGGTAGCTGGTCCCGACCCTGGCCTCACCCCCACGGGTGACCGGACTGAGAAAGCTGTCTGGCGGCATTCCGACCAAACGTACGGTTCCTGAACCGCTTGAGTCTGGGGGTGAGCCACTCGATGTGCAACGCTGGGCCTGAGGGAGGTGCCGTTGATGGTGAACAAGTTTCGGGACCCGATCATGACGCCGCTGGAGACCGCGCGGCATCTTCGAATCAACGAGAGAACGCTGTACCGCTGGCTTCACGAGAAGGCAGCCGGCGAGCCGCTGGTCCATGCTGTCGAGGCCGAGAAGAGGGGCGGGCCGTCGGTACCGTTCGTCGCCGTGGTCGAGGCGTACGTCTTGCACGCGCTTCGGGACCTGGGACTCAGCCTCCACAAGATTCGCGAGGCAGCGGAGGCTGTTCGGCGAGAGTTCGGCGAACCCTACGGGCTGGCCACACGCAGGATCGCGACCGACGGCGTCGAAATCTTTGTGGACCACGCAGGCGATCTGGCACGGGCTCGCGATGGGCAACGGCCGATCCGCGAAGTCATCGAGGACTACCTGCGCTACATCACGTGGGAAGCCGACGGGCGGACCCCGCAGCGGCTGCGCCTGATGCAGTATCCGGATGTCGCCCCGGTGATCATCGATCCACGGTTCGGCTGGGGAGCACCAGTCGTCGCGTCCAACAAGGTTCAGGTGGATGCGATCGTCGACCTCTGGCGAGCGGGCGAGCCGTTGGAGGTCGTCGGCGACGAGTTCGGCATGTCGCGTGACGAGGTCGAGGCCATTCTCCGAGCCGCCCAATCGGCCTGAGTTCCTGCTGGACCGCAACCTCGGCAGGACGGTGCCGACCCGGCTGGCCGAGCTCGGATGGCGCATCCACTTGATCGCCGAAGAGTTCCCGGACGATGCCCAGGACATCCCTGATGAGGCATGGATCGCGTACGGCCTTGAACGCGGGTGGCATCCGCTGTGCAAGGACGGCCGGATCAAGACTCGTGCCCACGAGCGGCAACCGCTTGTGGATGGGGCTGGTGTCCTCTTCTACCTGGACAATCAGCAGTTACCGATTGCCGAGATGGTGCGCCGAATCCATGCGGCACAGGACGAGATCTACCGCATGGCCACGAGGAAGGGACCGGCGGCCTACGCGATCGGAGCAGATGGCCTCCGGCTGACCTGGTCTTGACGGCGAGGAGCTCTGCGGGCCGCAAACTGGTGCCAGGGGTATGTGTTGCACGCTCCGGCGCCCGAGCGCGTTTCGACGCGGGGGCCCGCGCAGCGTGAGTCATTGCTGTACGTATTGTCCGTCTGATCTTCTGTCGGACTGTCCACGGGGAGCGGGCCCCGCCGACACCGGCGTCCGGTATCGGCAGGGCCCATCTCTGCCAGCAGGTCGGTGGAGTCGGCAAGTTCGCCTGGTGGTCAGGTCGGCGCGAACCAGAGCCTGATCAGAGAAATTGGCGTGGACGCCGATGCTGAGGGTACGGCGGCGGCATCGTGGAACCAGCTCCACATCGTGCGATCGCCGCGCGGTTCGGGAAGACGGCCTTCCGACCCCAGGGACAGCGCCCCTCGGAGAGGAACCTTCCGCCAGTTGCCCTGAGTCGAGCTGACCGAATGTGCTGATTGCGCTGGACGCTGGAGTCACCGACGGATTCGACAACAGCAGAAGGACCCGCGCAGCGATCACAGCGCCCAGCGAGGTGCACCATTTCTTTCACTTCACTCTCATTCCCTCACGAAACTTCTGGTTGAGCGGCCGGCAAACGAGTAGACGTGGTCACTCTTCTGACTCGGTAGCATCCGGCCCTGAGACGTCTGTGCAGCAGGTGTGTGCAGCGAGCCCTGCGTCTGACAGCGGGGGTTTGCGGTCGCGCTGCATTTCACTCACGGCGTTCAGGACCAGCGGTGCGCCTGGAACCACAGACTCAGGCGCTTGCCGACGCCGGGCAACTGAATCTCCCGTCCGGGACAAGTCCGGGACGGGCGGCGGTCGCAGGGCCGCTGAGCTCGGTGCAGGTGTGCCGACGGCGCCGGGCCGCCACCGCTGGCGGGCCGAGGACGAGGCCGGCGCAGAGGCCGGTGGCGCCCTTCCGGCCGACGGCCGTGCGGGAGGAAGACATGGATGACGAAGGCGGCGTAGGCCCAGCCGGAGAACGTTCTGATGCAGGTGACGTCGACGGTTCAAACTGGTTCGGGGCTGTGGCGGTGAACTGCCGCTCGACCAGCCAACCACGGCGAATGCTTCTTCCCCGCCCCGTTCGCCCTGGCCCTCACCCGCATCCTGAACCCCCACGTCTCCTTCGGTGACGGCCCGCCCGTCTGCCTTGGTGCGCACTTCGCGCAGCTCCGGCTGCGGACGCTGCACGAGGAGGTGTGCCGGGCTCTACCGTCCGTTCGACTCCAACTCGCGGCCCCGCTGGGCTGCTTGGCGTCGAACTTCATCAATGGTGTGAAGTCGCTGCCGGTGCGGGTGGACGGGGCCTGACGATCGATCCCTCAGGTAGAGGCCGGACGCCCGGCACGATGGCAACTACAGGCACAGTGCAGGTGCTCGACAGGTGCCTCGTCCGGCCTGACACGAATGACCTGCTCGCCGTGGCACAGCCGGTGTCCCTCAAGCCATTCGGTGCCTGAAGTTCTGCACTCGGGGGATCTATAAGCGGCATGAGAGCCCAGCCTGGGCGCCGAGTCGCTCACGGGCGACCTGTGTCCGAGATCCGCCCCGGCACGCTGGGGTGAGGTCCATCCGCACCAGAGGCGCTGAACGGCGCATATTCGGGATGGGCATGGACATCAGGTCGTGCCCCGCTCATCGAGAAGCCGTCGCCGACCACTTCGGCTGCGCCTTCGATGAGTTCTTGGCAGTAGAAGCAGATCTTCATGTCGCCGCTCGTTTCCCGCAGGTGTTGCAGCAACGGGGGAACCAGACAGTGGCGCCATCGCGGTTGTGCCGACGCCGCGGGCCGAGGTCCACCGCCGTGCTCGGGGAGAGGATGACGTCACACCACACGCAATGTGCGCCGCGTTGCTGGTCCTGCGAGAGGAAGTCAGGATCCGGAAGCATTCTGGAGTCGTGCGTATCGCAGTGAGCCTTGTAGGTGTCCACGCACTGACGGTCCCAAGCGTGGGAGCCTGATGGGAGACGACAACCTATGACACGGAGTTGATCATGCACGCCGTGGCGATCACGGGCACCAGGTCCACGGACCACCGCCCGCGAGACGAGTACATGACGCTCTTCGCCACGTACCTCGGGGCGTTCGCCCACAGCGCCTTCTATGTAGGCGGCGCGAAGGGCATCGATTCATTGACTCTGCGCTGGTTGGCGGACAGTACGCATGCGGACGTCACTGTCGTGGTTCCGGGCACGGTTGCCCAGCAACCGGAGGAGG
The DNA here is from genome assembly GCF_044765565.1 of Streptomyces sp. NPDC102437. Taxonomy (NCBI): domain Bacteria; kingdom Bacillati; phylum Actinomycetota; class Actinomycetes; order Kitasatosporales; family Streptomycetaceae; genus Streptomyces; species Streptomyces sp. NPDC102437. The sequence goes on from NZ_JBIWKI010000015.1 coordinate 88,850, forward strand.
CTCGGCAGGCCATCTCCCATGCCCGCAACCTGAAGCGCATCAAGGAGATCGTCGAACTCGGAGCTCCTGACCTCTCCGCCGAGGCATACCACGCACGCAACCGTTGGATGGTTGATCGTTCCGAGCTGACGATCGGGTTCCCCCACAGCGCGGACCCGTCATCGGGGACGTGGCAAACCATTGGCTACGCAGCAGATCAGGGGAAACCGCGGCTGATCGTCCCCGTGTAGCGTCGATCTGCGTCACGATGACGGGATGGACAGCTCAACCGTGGGTGCGGCGGCGCTGAAGAGGCTGAGGACTCGACGCGGCCTGTCTCTGGCCGACGCGGCGCGCGCCTTGACACAGATCGCTCAGGATCTGGGCATGCCCAGGCTGCCGCAGGTCGGGAGCGTCCAGCGTTCGATCGCACGCTGGGAGTCGAAGTCGGGGACGATGCCGGACGAGCGCTACCAACTTCTGCTCGCCCATCTGTATGCGGCTACGCCTGGCGGAAGCCGTTCACTCGGAGCGGGGTCGGACTTCGCGCAGTACCTCGATGCGTTGGGGGAGCTCGGCGAGAGCGACCGTCGGATCGCGGAGCTGCGGAGCACGCTGGTGCGGTCGGTGACGGATGACGGCGGCGGTCTACTGGCGCTGCTTGCACCCCAAGCCGGTCGTGGTTTGGTCCAGGCTCTTGCGGATGCCTCACTCCTGGATGCGGAGACCGTCGCAGGGCTCGCCTCGGTTGTCACGGACGTCAACGCCCAGGTGGGCAGCCTTCCCTTCGTGCGCCTGCAACTGATGCTCGCTCCGGTGTTGGAAGCGTGCCGTCGGCTGATGGCCGGTGGGCCGCCGGAGCCGGTACGCGAATGCCTGCGGAGCACGTGGGTGGAGGCGGCGGTGCTGTCAGGCCGCCTCGCGTTCGAGACGCGTGACGATGCCGCCAGCAGGGCTCTGTACGAGGAGGCGACCAGGCAAGCCGCCCGCCTGCACCAACCTTGGCGGCAGGCAGCGGTGCACCTGAGCCATGCGCTCACGGTCCTTTATGCGTCGCCCGATATTGGGCCTGCGGTTCAGCTCGTCGCGAGGGCGGTACGAGTAGCTGGGGGTGGACAGAGCCCTCTTCTCCGTGCGCGTGCGCATGCGCTGGAGGCGGAGATCGCCGCCCGTTCGGGCCAGGGCCCTCAGTCCTGGAATGCGCTTGGTCTGGCCTGGTACGACATCGAGAGGGAGCCTGCGGATGAACCCCTTCCCGGTGCGTTCTCTGCGGAGTACTTGCGCGGCTTCGAGGGCGTGTGTCAGCTGTACGTGGGTGACCCGGCCGCAGCGCACGATCAGTTCGCGGCTTCGGCCAGCGCATTGAGATCACCCCGGCAGAAGGTTCAGCGCGTCATCGTCACCACGGATCAGGCACTGGCGAGAATCCAACTGGGTGAACCACAAGCAGCAACTGACCTGCTGCACCAATGCGTCACAGCGGCGGTTTCGACGGGCGGAAGGGTGCCACTGATCCGGCTACGGAGGGCCCGCCGGGAACTGCGACCGTGGCGCCGAGAGAAATTCGTCGCGGACTTGACCGACCACCTTATGGACACACTGGGCCAGTAGCAGCGAGCTGGGCCCCTGATCCACGAATTGGTGATCTCACTATCCTCGACCTTCCGTGGCCTGGTGCTCCAGGCACTTCCTACGTGGAGCACCGAGCAGGGGGCCTGCAGGACAGGGTGGTCCTGCCGCAGCAGGTCAGCTCGATCTCTGTGTTCATGTAATCGATTTGGCTTCTAATCCTGCTCGACCCAATCGGCGGACTTCTGCCACGCCGTGCGTTCAGTCGCATCCGACCAGTGGGTGGTCATGAATCGGGATTTTGATTGCTTCAGAATATGCTCGATGACTTCGATGGATTCAGGAAGTAGAACCTCCCCCAGATCGACTCTCGCTTCACGTACGTCGGCGTGAGGGAGACGATACGTGATGATTTCGAGCCCCTCATCCGCTGCGTATTTCGCCAACGCAGAGAAATCCCTGTCGGGCCCCTCGGCGGCGATTACAATGCACCTTTCTCGCTCGTTCTTGATGGGGGATACTTCACTTCTCCATGTTGAATCCACCCCGTGGGCAGGGTAGGGGCCAACTCCCCCACAGGGGCGATATTTACGAACATTTACCATCTTCACGGAGAATCGCCACGCAAGGCCGAACAGAGATTGCCATTCGTTCAATGCGCGGTCGTTCGCGAAGTATGGACTGGCGAATCGAGAGACGGTCCAGCGCTCAACTTCTCCGATGCAGATGCCTAGTGAATTCATAAACCCTGTGACCAGCTCGATGGTCCCTTCGTTAATGCCGAGAAAATCTGGGGAGGTGACGTCGAAGCTGCACAACGCTCCAGAATCGATCGGCTGGCACACAGGGTGCCACAGTTCGAAGTTCGCAGATTGAATATCGTGGGTTGAAATCTTTTTGCCCCGTCCTGTTATTGTCCATTTCCGCGGAACTTCGAGGTCACTGAATAGTCGTCAATGGCATCGCCGCCCTTGCTTGAATTGCAGCTCTTGCACATGGGCACCAGGTTGGATATTTCATTGTAGAAATCCGTTCTCGTGGGATGTGTGGAATCTCTCCCTATCGTCATCCAGTGGACCGACACTGATGGCGAATTGTGATCGAGGCTCAGAAGCCCCTTGTCTTCTGACGGGTCGGCCAAATGTTTGGGCCTTCCTCCGTACGACGGGCAGACGTAACTCTCTGCCGTGCCGTAAAGTGAATCGGTCTTCCAGCGGTTAGAACTCTTCTTTTCCGCCTTCATTCGGGCCCGGTTGGTCTCTCGCCAAGATATGGTTGAGTCCCGCCATCCCCCGTAGACTCGCGTACGGAAGTTTTTGCCACGGTATTCGTTTTTGAGTTCGCCGTCCACTACCCAGGTTGATGCGTGTCCCAGTGACTTCAGGCTGGTGATCGCATGTTCTCGGCCAGCTTTTTCCAGCAACTCTGCTATGTCGTTTACCCTGGCATTCACCTCGTCTTCCAAGTGCTTCCTTTCCTTCATGTAAACGGACTCCTTGTCCAGCTTGTTCAGTTCCATTAGTAGAACTCTGAGCTGGGCGGCGATCTGGGCTTTGTCGTCGCGGTCGCTTCCGGAAACTTCGGCTATGGCTTGGTTTGTGAGATCTTGCAGCTTCTCTATCTTCTTCGAGGCCATGCCGACGGTGGTTCTGCCTTTTGTCGTGTCAGCGTAGAGAGTGTGTGGTTCCCCATTCATATTCAGCTGTTTTGTGACCGATACTTTGGCATCGGGTGAATCCGTATCCTTCTTCTGGTTTCCTTCCTCGCTCTTCTTGTCGCCCCTGAGCTTGTTCCAGAGGGCTTTGCCCTTCTTGACGATGAAGCCGACTATTTTGTCGATGGCGCGGTTGACGGGTCTGGCGACGGCGTGGAAGACGGATTTGACCTTGTTGGCGAGGGATCCGATGCCGAGGAGGGAGGCGAGGAAGCCGATCAGCAACGGCACACTGGCAGCAAGGGCGGTTTCGACCATCTTGGGGACGCCTGCGGTGCCGCCGTTGGCGATGGCGATGACGGCGTCGAGTACGGCGTTGACGAAGTCGATGATCTGGGCGCCCTGGTTCACGATGAACGTGACGATGTCGATGATTCCCTTGACCGCGCGGACGAAGGCGGAGGCGGGGTTGAGAAGGGAGATGATCCAGGTGATCCCGGCGATGATGACGGTGGGGATCAGGTAGCTGGTGAGTTTTTCGAGGATGGTCGCCTTGAGGTCGCCTGCTTCCTCGGTGATTTCCTTGATGGCGCCCGCGGGGCCCTCGGTGGCGAGTTTCTTCGCGACGGGGACGGAGGACTCGACGGCGGTCATGGCCTGGTCGGGGATGCCCTTGCGGGTGATGCGGGCGCGGATGTTCTCCCAGGTCAGGCCGAGGAGGGAGGCGATGAGCTGGATGATGCCCTTGAGGTCGAACTTCTGGGGGAGTTCGAGACCCGCCTTGACCGCGGTGCCCAGCAGCCAGGACACAACCCCGGTCTTGAGGTGGGTGGCGATGTTGGTGACGAAGAGCTGAAGCCCGGCGCCGACCGCGCGCACGAGGTTGCCGAGGAACCCGATGGGGTCCTTGATGATCTTCATGATCGCGGAGGCGGCCTTGGCGAGGATGCCGAGGAGGAGGTTCTTCAGTTCGTTGATTGTTTTGAGGGCGCCGACGATCGCGTCCTTCGCCTTCTGGACCAGGCCCTTGTTGGCTTCCTGGAGCTTCTTGATCTCCTCGTCGACCTTGTTCAGGGCGGCGGTGTACTTCGTCGCGAGGTCCTGGACGAGCTGCTCGGACTTCTCGTTGACGGTGGCTTCCAGGTCGTCGAACTTGCCCGCGAAGTCGGTGGCGGCCTCCTGGCCGAACTCGCGCAGGTCTGCGGGGAGCTTGTCGACCTCGGCCTTCAGCTCGGTGCGGCCCTTGGCTATGCGGGCCTTGGCCTTGCCCAGTTCGGTGCCGATGATGTCGGCGACGGACGAGATGACGGTCTGCATCTTCGCGACGTAGAGCTTGCGGGCTTCCTGGAAGAGGTCGTTGGCCTCTTTCGGCATGCCCATCAGCTTGTCCTTGGCCCACTTCGCACCGCCGAACATGCCTGAGTAGCGCTTGTCCTTGTACTTCTTCATGCGGCGCTTGTGGTCGGCGGTGAACGCGTCGCGGGCCGCCTTCTCGCCCGAGGTGAACTTGTCGTCGACCTTCTTGTCGAGCCCGGACAGGGTCTCCTCGACGTCCTTCTTCGTCCCGTCGTAGACCTTCTGGAGCTTGGCGGTGACCTCGGCGCGCTTCTTCTCGTCCTTCGACTTCGTCTCGCCCTTGCCGCCGTCCACCTGTTTGCCTGCCGAGGCCCTGGTCGCGGTGAGGGCGTTCAGGGCCTGGGTGCCGGAGGCTGCTGCGCCGGCCTTGGCGGTGGAGAGTTGCTGGGCCTCGGCTGCCTTGCCCTTGGCGGGGGCCTTCGCGGAGTCGGCTTCCGCGGTCTTCTTCGTGGACAGGGCCTGGTCGAACTCCGGCTCGTTGCCCTTGGCGAGCTGGTCCTCGGTGACCTCGGCGTCCGCCATCGCCCGGTTGTTGGCGGCCGGGCCCTGGGAGAAGTCCGTGACCGCGGCAGGCTGTTTCTCCGGGATCGCGTCGGCCGCGGACGGGGCGCCGGGGTTGGCGGGGGGCTGGTCCGGGGTGAGAGGGGTGACCGGCTTGTCCTTGGCCGCCGAAGTGTCCGGCGGGGCCTTCGTCGCCGTGTCGATGTCCTTGGCGGAGGAGTCTTTGCCGTCCTTGACCTTGCCGTCGACCTCGTCCTTGATCTGGTCGGCCTTGCCGGACTTGGAGAACTTGTCGGCCTGGTCGAGGTTCTTCGGGGCCTGGGCGTCGATGGCCTTGTTGACCGCGTCGATGAACGCCTGCTTGTTGAACTCGCCGGGCTTCGCGGCATTCATCTTCTCGGCGTTGGCCGCCTTGCCCTGGGCCTCCTTGTCGTCGGGGGGTGCGACGGCCGCGTCCTGCGCGGATCTGGACTCGGCGGCGGCGGGGGTGTGCGCGGCCAGGCGGACCTTCTTGGCCGCCACGTCCGCCCTGACCTTGCGGAAGCCGGGGGCCTGGGCGGGAGACGGTTTCACCGGGGCCGTGTAGCGCTGGGCGACCAGGCGGGAAACGGCCGCGTTGCCCGCCGCGCGTTGCAGGCGTTGCAGGCTGCGGGGGTCGGGGGCGGGGCGGTCGCCCGCAGGGCGTTCCGGTGCCGGCGCCGTTGTGCGGGAGACGTCCGGGTGGGCGGGAGAGGGGCGAGCAGGGGCGGGGTCCTTCTCCGTAACCGCCTTCATCCGCCCTCCCGGCCGCGCATGTGCCCTGTCGGTGTCCCAGGGTGTGCGCAGTGCTCGCGGGGTACGCAGGGCAGGCGCACCGCGGTCCGGGGCAGCGCCCGGCGGCACGTACAGCACGACGGTGTTGCCTGATCGGGCAGGGGCCGGTGCACGGGTGGGCGGCCGTGTGTCCGTTCCCGGTGATCGCCGGTGTCGCGAGAATTGCGGGCGTTCCCGGCCAAGGAGAGACTCACATGCCGTCGTACCTGTCCCCGGGCGTCTACGTCGAAGAGATCGAGTCCGGATCCCGGCCGATCGAAGGGGTGGGCACCTCGGTCGCCGCCTTCGTCGGCTTCGCCCGCAAGGGGCCGTTCGACGAGCCGACGCTGATCACCAACTGGAGCCAGTTCGCCGGCACGTTCGGTGACTTCGTCGACGGTACGTATCTGGCGTCCGCCGTGTACGGGTTCTTCGCCAACGGTGGCGGAGTCTGCTACGTGGTGCGCATCGATGACGGTACCGAGCCGCCGGCAGAAGGGGACGACGAACGGAGCGCCGGGCAGCTGCCCGCCGGATCGGAGACACAGCTTGGGCCGTACGCGGTGAGGCCCCGCCCCGGCGTGGCCGGAGAGATCACCGTGGAAGTGGCCGAGGTGGAGGGGGACGATCCGCCCTCCGACGTCTTCCAGCTGGTCGTGAAGCGGGACGGGCAGGTCGCGGAGACCTACGCGAGCGTCACGACCAAGCGCAGCAAGGAGAACGTCGCCACCCGGGTCAACGCCAAGTCGGAGCTCATCGAGATCCGCGAGACCGGGCGCGGTGCCGCCCCGGCCAGGCCCACGACGCAGAGCGTGACACTGGCCCCGGCCGCACCCGCAACGCCCGCCGCCGGGGCGCTGACCCCCGAGCTGTACGTCGGCGATCCCGACCGGCGGACCGGGCTCGGCGGGCTCGAAGCGGTCGAAGAGGTCACGACCATCGCCGTGCCGGACCTGATGAGCGCGTACGAACGCGGTCTGCTGGACCTGGAGTCGGTCATCGCCGTCCAGCAAGGGCTCATCAGCCACTGCGAGTTGATGGGCGACCGGGTCGCCATCCTCGACCCGCCGCCGGGACTGAGCCCGCAGCAGATCCGTGCCTGGCGCACCGACCGCGCCAACTTCGACTCGAAGTACGCCACGCTCTACTACCCCTGGATCCGGGTCGCCGACCCCTCGTCCGGGCGCGCCCGGCTCGTACCGCCGAGTGGCCACATCGCCGGGGTCTGGGCCCGCAACGACGAGTCGCGCGGGGTGCACAAGGCCCCCGCCAACGAGGTCGTACGTGGTGCGGTCGCCCTGCAGACCCAGCTGACCAAGGGCGAACACGATCTGCTCAACCCGATCGGACTGAACTGCATCCGGTCCTTCCCCGGGCGCGGCATCCGGGTCTGGGGCGCGCGCACGCTGGCCTCCGACCCGGCCTGGCGCTATCTGAACGTCCGGCGCCTCTTCAACTACCTGGAGGAGTCGATCCTCGCCGGTACGCAGTGGGTCGTCTTCGAGCCGAACGACGACGCACTGTGGGCCCGTATCCGGCGCACGGTGTCGGCGTTCCTGGTCAACGAGTGGCGTAAGGGGGCGCTGTTCGGGCTCACCCCGGAAGAGGCGTTCTACGTCAAGTGTGACCGCGAGACCAACCCGCCGGAGAGCATCGACGCAGGTCAGGTCATCTGTGAGATCGGGGTGGCACCGGTCAGGCCGGCCGAGTTCGTGGTCTTCCGCCTCTCCCAGCTGACCGGGGGCACCGGCGGCGTCGACGAGTAGCGGGGCCCGGTCCCCCTAGGTCCACCAAGCGGTAAGAGCCGTAAAGGAGCCTGTTGTGCCACTTCCCGATCTCGACAGCACCGTCGGGGCCTCCTTCGGCCTCGAATTCGACAGCGTCGTCATCAAGCAGATCACCGAGGTCAGCGGTCTGAAGATGGAGCAGGACGTCATCGAGCTGAAGCAGAACACCGCCGACGGCCGCTACGCCATCAAGAAGCTCCCCGGCAGGCCCAAGGCCGGTGAGGTGACCGTGACCCGCGGTCTCACCGAGGACAACAGCTTCGAACGGTGGATCAAGGACTCCCGGTTCGGCCGGATGACCGCGGCCCGCCGCAACGGTGCGGTCATCGTGTACGACCACGAGGGCATCGCCATCAAGCGCTACAAGCTCATCAACGCCTGGCCGAAGTCCCTGGAGATCGGGACCCTCAAGGCCGGTGACACCTCGGTCCTGACGGAGAAGCTCGCGATCACGTACGAAAGCATGGAACTCGACTGATGCGACGTACGACACAGGCGCCCGCTCCGGCCCCGGCCTCGGACACGGCCGGGGGGACGGAACGGCGATCCGGCCAACGGGAGCCGCTGCGAACCGAGTTCGCCTTCGAGCTGCCGCGCGGGTACGTCGACGAGACGGGCGCCGTGCACCACACGGGCGTCATGCGGCTCGCGACCGCGCGCGACGAACTCGTGCCGTTGCGGGACGACCGGGTGCGGGAGAACTCCGCTTACCTCTCGGTCGTGCTCATCGCCAGGGTCGTCACCCGGATCGGCACGATCGACGACATCCACCCCGGCATCATCGAGGACCTCTTCGCCTCCGACCTGGCCTTCCTCCAGGACTTCTACCGGCGGATCAACGCCGAGGGGCACACCCGTGCCGCCGTCTCCTGCCCGGCCTGCAAGGAGGAGTTCGCGGTGAATCTCGCCGGTGGCCGCCTGGGGGAATCGTGACGTACGCGGCCGACCTGCTCTACGAGGAGGTCGCGTACCTCGCCTATCACTTCCACTGGCCGCTCGATGAGCTGCTGGACCTGGAACACCCGGAACGACTGAGGTTCGTCGCACAGGTCGCTCGCCTCAACGGGCAGTAGCGAACAGCGCAGGGAGGGCGGGAAAATCCATGGGCCTGATGTCCTGGCTGCGCGGCGGCGGGCGTACGGAGGCGGGCGCGGGTGCGGGCGGCTCGGGCGCCGGTCCGGTGGCCGCGCCGCGCGAGCGGGTCGATCCGGCCGAACTGCCGCCCATTCAGCGGACCTTGGGCGCTCAGGATCTGGTGATCGATCCTTCCGGGTTCCAGGGGTCGCTCTCCACCCGGCAGGACACCTCGCTCGGTGCGCCCCTCGGGCACCTGGTCAGCCCGGACGCGCCCACGGGGCTGGTGCACGGGATCACCGCCCCGGCCGCCCCGGTCACCGCGGAGCACCCGTCGCCGGTGCAGCGGTCCGTGGAACGCCCGGGGGACCCGCCGGTCCGGACCGGGGTCGTACCCCTGTCCGTGTCCATGCCCGTTCCCATGGCCGTGCAGCGTGCCGTCGCGGGGGGTGCGCCCGCGATGACGTCGGCCGGGGAGTCGGCCGTGGCCGAGTTGCCGGTGCGGAGGTTGGTGGGCGAGCAGCCGCTCGTACCGGCCGTGGCTCCTGAGCCGGCGCCGGAGTCCGAGGTCCCGTCGCCGTCCACGGCCCCGCCCGTTCAGCGTTCGGTGCTGCCTGCGGCCCGGGACCGGCCCCGGCGGGCACCCGGTCTCGGTGTGCCGATGTCCGCGCTGCCGCCCACGGCGCAGCGGCAGACCGCCCACAACGGTCCGGAGACGGCAGGGGCGGGGACGGGCGGAGGAGCCGGTGAGGTGACCGAGGGCGTCGAGGCCGCTGGGAGCGCTGTGTTCTACGGGGCGTCCGGGGTGCCGGAGGCGGCCGCCGATACCGGGGGGCCCACTGCGCCATTGCTCGGCGACTCGCCTCTGCTGCCTGCCGCGTCGGAGTCCGTACCGGCGGCCCCCGCACCGGCGGTGCAGCGGACGTCCGCCGTGCCCGCGGGGGCACCGCTCTCGCCGCCCCCGCCCACCGGCCCGGTCGCGCCCCTGCTCGCCGACCGGCCCGTGACGCTCCAGGCCGGGCCGGGTAGCGGTGCGGGCGGCGGCACCGTACAGCGGTCGGCCGTGGACGGGTCGGCAGCGGTTTCTCCGGCCGGTACGGGGGCGATGTCCGGGGTGTCGCCGTACTCGCCACCGTCCCATCCGCAGTCCTCTCCGCCGGCCTCCGTTCCGGTGCGCTGGACGTCCGACCGGGAGGGCGTGCCCTCGGTGACGCCGTCCCCGTCCCTTCCGGCGGCGTTGCAACGTACGGCCATGGCTCCGGGGGAGGCGGTGCGTACGTCGCCCCCGCCACGTACCGCCTTGCAGCGTCAGGCAGTTGGCGGGCCCCCGGTGCCGCGTTCATTGCCGGGTTCCGGTAGCCGGGCAGCGCCGTCCACCACCTCCGTGCCGGAGCCGACCTCCTTCACCACGGCCGGTTCGGCCGCCGTGGCCGCCGGGGTCGCCCAGCGGATGGCGGACGGCAGCGTCGTCTTCGGGTCGCCACCGCCGTCGTACTCGACGCCCGTCGTGCAGCGCGAGACGGAGAGTGAGGAACCACCACCTCCGGATCCGCCCCAGGAGGCCGCGGCCGAAGCCGAGTCCCAGCCGGAACCGGAACCCGGGCCCACGGCCGACGCCCCCGGTGCGCCGGGCGCTTCCACAGCCACCTCCGCCCCCGGTTCCGCCGCCGGTGGAGCGCCCGTAGTCACCGACGAGCTGGTGCGCGCCCTGTACGCGCCGCTCAGCAGGCTCTTCAAGGCCGATCTGCGGCTGGAACGCGAACGAGCGGGATTCCTCATCAACACCAGGCACTGAGATCCACACCAGGCACTGGGACCCACACCAGGCACTGAGATCGAGAGGTACGGACCATGGCCACCGCCCAGGAGAACGACCCCGCCGTCAGTGTCTGCTTCGTCGTCACGATCGACGACATCGAGCTCGGATCGTTCAACACATGCGACGGGCTGGGCTGTGAAGTGGTGCTCGAAACACGGGAGGAGGGCGGCAACAACGGGCATCTGTGGCAGCTGCCGACCCGCCTGAAGTACTCGAACGTCAAGCTGTCCAGGCCGCTCACCAAGGAGACCGAGAAGGTCGCGCGCTGGTTCGCCACCATGACCACAGGGTTCAGCCGCAAGACGGCGCACATCGAGGCGCGGACCGGGGACGGGCAGAAGGTGGCCCAGTGGGGGCTGCTGGAGGTCGTGCCGGTCCGCTGGACCGGGCCCTCCTTCTCCCCCGAATCGCCCAAGGTCGCGATGGAGACGATCGAGATCGCCCATCACGGCTATGTGATGGAGGGCTGAGCGTCGTGAGCGGTGCGGGTCCCATCGCCTTCAGCGCCGCCGGTACGTCGGGGGCATCGGCCGCGAAGGCGGGCAGGGGAGGTTCGGCCCGGCCCAAGCTGGAGCACGCCTATCTGGAACTGCGGACCCCGCCGACCGGCGGCGGCCTCACCCCCGGCGGCCCGTGCGGGCGGATCGACTTCCAGTTCAACCCCAAGGAGCTCAGCCTCACCAAGGCCGCTTCCTGGAAACGGAGTCCGGCCAAGGGCGCGAAGAGCTCCGGCCCGCCGGAGTACCAGGGCTCGCAGCCCAGCAAGCTCACCGTGGAGATGTTCTTCGACGCCAGCGACACCCAGGACACCCGGGTGGTGACCTCCGTGGAGCAGCTCTTCGCCTGCTGCGTGCCGACCAACGAGACCCGGCAGCAGCAGCGGTCCTCGCCGCCGTGGGTGGTCTTCCACTGGGGCGGGCTGACCGGGTTCCCCGGCTACGTCAGCCAAGTACAGGCGAAGTACACCCTGTTCACCACGTCGGGCGTGCCGATCCGGGCCGTCTGCCAGGTGACGATGGAGGAGATCAGCGGCGACACCCCGGGCCAGAACCCGACCTCGGGCGCGCTCGCGGCCCGCCGGGTGCACCGGCTGGGCGCCGGGGACTCGCTGCCCTCGCTCGCCCAGCGCGAGTACGGCGACCCGGCGGCCTGGCGGGTGATCGCGGAGGCGAACGGGATCGACGACCCGCTGCGGCTGGCCCCCGGACGGCAGCTGCTGCTCCCCGCGCTCGACGAGCTGAACCGGCTCGAAGAGGCTGCCAGGGACGGAGGGCGGTCCTGATGGCGCAGCCGGGCGTCGCGACGGCGCTGGTGGTGGAGTTCGGCGGCAGCCCGCTGCCGCCCAAGTTCGTGAACACGCTGGTCGAGGGGTACGTCGACGACAGCCGGACGCTGCCCGACCTGTTTCTCCTGCGGTTCCGCGACCCGGACCGGGTGCTGCTGGAGCAGACCGGGCTGAAGATCGGCAGCGAGGCCCGGCTGCTGGCCCGCGCGGGCGGCGACTCGGCACCGAAACCGCTGCTCAAGGGGGTCGTCACCGCCTTGGAGGTGGAGCTCGACGAGACCGGCACGTTCACCGTCGTACGCGGGCTCGACGAGTCGCACCGGCTGTTCCGCGGGCGCCGGGTGGCCAGCTACCAGAACATGACGCTCGCCGACATCTGCGCCCAGGTCGCCCAGCGTGCCGGCCTCAGGCCGGGCACGGTCGACGTGGCCGGTCCGGTGCTCGAACACATCGCCCAGCCCAACGTCACTGACTGGGAGTTCATCCGGGACCTGGCCGAGGAGGCGGGCGCCCAGGCGTATGTGCTCGACGGCCGGCTGCACATCACCCGGCCCGCGGAGGCGAGCGGCGCCCCGGACGGTTCGGCGCGCGCCGACCGAGATCCGCTGGTCCTGGAGATGGGCAGCAACCTGCTGCGCTGCCGGGCCGGGGTGTCCTGTGCCGAGCAGGTCTCCGAGGTCGAGGTGCGCGGCTGGGACGTCAAGGCCAAGCAGCCGCTCGTCGGGCGGGCGCCCGCCGGGAAATCGGCGACGCTGGAGCTGGGGGTGAGCGCGGCCGAGGTGACCGCCCCGTTCGGCGAGGCGCGCTTCGTGGTCACGGACGCGGCGTACGGGGCCCAGGCGCAGGTGGACCAGGCGGCGAAGGCCTTGGCGGAGCGGATCGCCGGGTCGTTCGCGGAGCTGGAGGCGGTGATCCGGGGGAATCCTGAGGTGCGGGCCGGCAGCGCGGTGGCGCTCAACGCGGTGGGGGCGCCGTTCGAGGGGCGGTACACGGTCACGTCGTCCCGGCACGTCTTCGACCCGGTGCGCGGGTACGAGACCTGGCTCACCGTCTCCGGTCAGCAGGAGCGTTCGCTGTTCGGGCTGACCGGCGGTGGGCCGGGCTCCGGCGGGGCCGGTGGCGGGGGCGGTTCGCGGTGCGCGGGGCTGGTCAGCGGGACGGTCACGGACACCCACGACCCGGAGGGCTCCGGCCGGGTCAAGGTGCGGTTCCCCTGGCTGTCGGACGAGTACGCGAGCGACTGGGCGCGCACGGCGCAGTCCGGCGGGACGAGCGGCGGCGAGGCGTTCATCCCCGAGGTGGGCGACGAGGTGCTGGTGGGGTTCGAGCACGGGCACCTGGACCGCCCGTACGTCCTCGCCGGTCTGTACAACGGGAAGGACCGGCCGTCCCAGGGAAGCGGCAGCGGAGGCGGAGGCGGTGGCGGGGGACCGGCCGGCGGTGGGCCGGGCGGCGCGGCCGGGGCCGTGGCCGGAGCCGTGACCGGCGAGTCGTCCGACTCGGGACCCGCTTCGGAACCGGCCCCGGGAGCCCCGCTCGTCGACCCGACCAGCGGGGCCGTCAACCGTCGCTCGATCGCCTCCAAGAGCGGCAACCAGCTGGAGATCCTGGACGACGCCAACGGCCCGCAGGGCGTGCGCCTGCTCACCGGCGACGGAAAGCTGAAGATCGATCTGGACCGCAAGGGCACCGTGATCGTGATCAACAGCGACGGCAGCGTGAACATCGAGGCCAAGCAGCAGGTGTCCATCAAGGCGGCCCGCGGGGTCGCGCTGGACGGCGGCCAGGGAGTCCTCGAACTGAGCGGCGACAGCGTCACGTTGAAGTCCCGCAGCGGAGTGAGCGTCGACGGCGGGAACGGCGAGGTCAAGCTCGCCACCGGCGGCACGGTGGCGGTCCGGGGCGCCCAGGTCGCGGTCGACGGAACGCAGCGCACCGAGATCAAGGGCGGCTCGTCCCTGTCCATCAACGCACCCATGGTGAAGATCAATTGACCGCGCGGACGCGCCGATCGAGAGGAACGCACTGCCATGTCAGCAGCCGCACGGGTCGGTGACCCCACCGGACACCCCGGCACGGTCGGGCCTCCCGGCGTCCCGTCCGTGCTGATCGGCGGGCTCCCCGCCGCCACGGTCGGCACCCCGCACCTGTGCGCGTCGCCGCCGCCCGCGGTGCACGCCCCGTCCGCGATCGCCCCGTCCGGCAGCACCACGGTGCTGATCGGCGGGCGGCCCGCCGCCCGGGTCGGGGACCGGGCCGCCTGCGGCGCACCGATCGTGTCCGGGTGTCCGACGGTGCTGATCGGAGGCTGAGCGGCCATGGGACAGGAGTTCATCGGCGCGGGCTGGGCCTTCCCGCCGCGCACCGACGCCACCGGGTCCATCGCCCTGGTGCGCGGCGAGCACGAGCTGGAGGAGTCGATCCGGCTGATCCTTGCGACGTCACCGGGCGAGCGGCCGATGCGGCCCGAGTTCGGCTGCGCCGTCAACGACTACGTGTTCGCCCCGGCGGACGCGGGCACGGCCGGGCAGCTCGCGTACGAGGTGCGGCTCGCGCTGGACCGGTGGGAGCCCCGGATCGAGGTCACCGAGGTCGTCGTCCGGTTCGACGAGGCGGACAACGGCGTCCTGTACATCGACATCGGCTACACCGTGCGGGGCGCCAACGACCCCCGGAACCTGGTCTTCCCGTTCTATGTGATCCCGCAGCACGAGGAGGTGGACGGCGCGTGACGCTGCCCAGCCCGTATCTGGACGACCGCCGCTTCCAGGGCCTGGTCGACGAGGCGAAACGGCTCGTCCAGCAGCGCTGCCCCGAGTGGACCGACCACAACGTGTCGGACCCCGGGGTGACCCTCATCGAGGCCTTCGCGACCATGGTCGACCAGCTCGTCTACCGGGTGAACCGTGTCCCGGAGAAGAGCTATCTGACCTTCCTCGACCTGATCGGGGTCCGCCTCCACCCGCCCACGGCCGCCCACACCGATGTGACGTTCCGGCTCTCCGCGCCGCAGCCCGATCCGGTACGGGTGCGGGCCGGCACAGAGGTCGCGACCGTACGCACCGAGACCGAGGAGGCGGTCGTCTTCACGACCGTCGGGGAACTGTCCATCGTGCCCTGCGAGTTCGCGCACCTCGCCACCTGGCCGACGTCCGGCGACGCCCTGGACCGTACCGAGGAGCTCGCGCTCGGCCGGTCCGTACCCTGCTTCGGCACCACGCCCGCGCCCGGCGACGCGCTCTACGTGGGGCTGTCCGCGGCCGTCCCCTCGGGGGTCGTCGTGCTCCGGCTGGACTGCGCCGTCGAGGGCGTCGGCGTGGACCCGCTGCGGCCGCCGCTGATCTGGGAGGCGTGGGACGGCAGCACCTGGGCGGCCTGCGAGGTCGAGAAGGACGACACCGGCGGCTTCAACCGGTCCGGTGAGCTGATCCTGCATCTGCCGCAGGGCCACACGCCCGCCGTCGTCGTGCGCCGGACGGGTGGCTGGCTGCGCTGCCGCCTGGTGGAGGCGGACCCGGGCCAGCCCACGTACATGGCGCCCCCGGTGGTCCGCCGGATCACCGCGTTCACGATCGGCGCGACCGTCGGCGCGGTGCACGCCGAGACCGTCACCGACGAGGTGCTCGGCCCGGCCGAGGGCGTACCCGGCCAGACCTTCACGATCAGCCGCCCGCCCGTCGTACCCGGCGAGTTCGTCGTCGAGGTGGCGGATCCGGCGGGGAGTGGCCCGCAGGACACGGAATGGACCCGGGTCGACGACTTCGCGCACTCCGGCCCCGAGGACCGGCACATCACGCTCGACCCCAACTCGGGGCGGGTCGAGTTCGGTCCGGCGGTACGGGAGCGGGACGGCTCGATCCGCTACTACGGGAAGGTGCCGCCGAAGGGCGCCACCGTACGCGTGCGCTCGTACCGCACCGGCGGCGGCGTGCGCGGCAATGTGGCCCGCTCCACCCTCCGGGTGCTGCGCAGCGCCATCCCGTACGTGGCCCGGGTGGAGAACCGCAGCCCGGCGCTGGGCGGGGTCGACGGCGAGACGGTGGAGAGCGCCCGGGTGCGCGGACCGATGACGCTGCGGACCCTGCACCGGGCCGTCGTACCGCACGACTACGAACTGCTGGCCCGCGAGGTCGCACCCGACGCGGCCCGGGTGCAGTGCATCCCGGCCGGCGAGGACTCGGCCGTCGAGGCGGGCGGGGTGCGGCTGCTCGTCGTACCGGCCGGGCGCAGCGACGAGCAGGGCCGGATCCGGTTCGACGAACTCGTCCCGCCGCAGCACACCCTCGCCCTGATCGCGGGCCATCTGGACGAACGGAGGCCGATCGGAGCCCGGTTGGTGGTCGAGCGGCCCTTCTACCAGGGGGTCACGGTGGTCGCCACGGTCCAGGCCCGCAGGGGTGTCGTGCTGGAGCGGGTGCGCGAGGAGGCGCTGACCGCGCTCTACAGCTACTTCAACCCGCTGAGCGGCGGACCGGGCCGCGACGGCTGGCCGTTCGGGCGGCCCATCCAGTCGGGCGAGGCGTTCGCCGTGCTGCAGCAGGTGGCGGGCGTGGACCTGGTGGAGGACGTACGCCTCTTCCCCGCCGACCCGGTGAACGGGCAGCGCGGCGAGCCCACCACCAAGATCGCGCTGGACCGGCACGCGCTGGTCTTCAGCTACGAGCACCAGCTCCGGGTACGGGAGGCCTGAACGCCATGCGCACAGCCGTGACCGGCCTGCCGACACCGCACCCGCTGATCGAACAGCTCCCGGCGGTCTACCTGGAGCAGGACTTCCTCCAGCGGTTCCTCGCGGCGCTCGACGACGTGCTCGCCCCGGTCCTGCTCTCCATCGACAACCTGCCCGCCCACCTCGACCCCCGCAGCGCGCCCGAGGACTTCCTCGCCTGGCTGGCCCAGTGGGTGGCCGTCGACACCCGCTCGGACCATCCCGTCGAGCAGCGGCGTGCGACGGTGCGCGGCGCGGTCGAGCGGCACAGCAGGCGGGGCACCCGGCGCGGTCTCGCGGAGGCGGTGTTCCTGGAGACCGGGATCGAGCCGGAGATCGTGGAGAGCGGCGGCACGGCGTGGTCGACGACACCGGAGACCCGGTTCCCGGGCGGCCCGCTGCCGTGGGTGACGGTCCGGGTCCGGGCCGCGCAGCCGTACCAGGTGGACCGGGTGCGGCTGGAGGAGCTGATCCGTACGGAGATCCCGGCACATGTGGGCTTCGACCTGGAGGTCCTGTGATCTGCGAGTCGTGCGGGCAGAACAACGCGCCGGGGACGCAGTTCTGTACGTCGTGCCAGGCGTTCCTGGAGTGGGAGGAGCCGGAGAGCGGGACCCCGGCGCCTTCCACCACTCGGCCGCCCCGGGCACATTGGGCTCCCCACGTTCCTCCGGTCGCCCCGTCCCCGCAGCCCCAGCCGTCCCCGCAGCCTCAGCCGTCCCCGCAGCCTCAGCCGCAACCGGCGCCGCAGCCCTCACCCCAGCCCCCCGTTGCCGCGACCGCCGCCCCGCGGCGCCCCGGTGACGAGACGAGCGAGCCCGTGCCGGGGCCCGAGGCGCTGCCCGACGTACCGCCCGAGACCGCGAACACACCCCCGGGCCCGTCACCCGTCGTGCCCGTCCGCTGCCCCAACTGCCGTGCGGAGAATGCACCGGACCGCACCCTGTGCATCCGCTGCGCGCTGCTCCTGGACCCGGGCCCGCCGCCCGATGTGCGGCCGCCCTGGTGGCGCCGGATCTTCCGGCGGCGACCGCGTCAGGCGCCCACCGCGGGCACCCGGCCGAGGCGCCGGCTGTGGCGCCGCCCCGGTCTGGCCCTGCCGATCGTGCTGATCGTGCTGGCGTGCGGAGTCTGGTTCGCCCTTCCGCACCTGTCCGCCTGGTTCGGCTTCGCCAAGGACGAGACCGGTACGCCCGAGGCGGTGCCGCCGACCCGGTTCCGGGCCTCCAGCACAGCTCCGGGGCACGGGGCGGGTGCGGCGTTCGACGGCTTCAACAACCGTTACTGGGCGCCCTCGGCCGCCGGACCCGACACCGGGGCGGGCCAGTACGTGGAGTGCGACTTCGAGCAGCCGGTGCGCGTACTGAAGCTGGTGGTCTTCTCGGGCACGTCGGCCAAGATGGACGAGTTCCTCACCCAGGCCCGTCCGGCCAAGGTCACCGTTGTGCTGACCTCCGCCGACGGAACCAGCGTCAGCAAGAAGCTGCGGGTCAAGGACCAGCCGGGCCAGCAGACCTTCGACCTGCGTGGTTCGGAGATCGTCAGGGCCCGGCTCACGACCGACACCACGTACGGAGCGGGCCCCGGCCGGCGGCTCGCCGTCGCCGAGATCGAGTTCTTCGGCCGGAGGCCCTGAGGCCGCAGTCCTGAGCCGCAGGCCCTGACGCGGGCTCATCCAGCGGACAGCGTCACCAGGTTGTCGGCCTGCGCGAGACCGCTCTCCTCGACGACCTCGCGCACGCTCTGAGCCTCGCGCACCAGCGCGAACCGCACCCGCCCCTCGGCGTCGGTGCGGTAGCCGTACACCGCGGTCCGGGGCAGCGAGTTGTACGAGAAGTGCGAGGAGAAGTAGTACGCCCCGGTGTCGTACAGCGCCACCACGTCGCCGGGTTCGACGGCGGGGAGTTCGCGCGCGGTCGCGGTGAGGTCCCCGGCGAAGCAGCAGGGGCCCGCGATGTCGACGGTCTCGGCCGGACCCTGCTTGGGGCGGCCCGCGGCGTCGAAGACCCCGACGCGCAGCGGCCAGGAGCCGGGCATGAACACGGTACGGGTGGCGACCTGGGCGCCCGCGTGCGTGACCGCGATCCGCCGGCCGCCCGCGGACTTGGTGTACTCGACGACGGTGCCGATCGTTCCGCTCTTGGCGAGCAGCGAGCGGCCGAACTCGGTGACGAGGGTGTAGCGGCCGTCGAAGAGCCCGGGTACGGCCTCGCGGAGTCCGGCGACGTAATCGGCATACGTGGGCCGGTCCTCCTCGCCGTCGAAGTTGACGGGCAGGCCGCCGCCGATGTCGATCCCGGTGATCCGGGCTCGGCCCAGCCGGGTGTTGATCCGCTCGGCCAGCTCGTACGCCGTGCGGATGCCCTCGGCGACGAGCGGCAGCGGACAGCCCTGTGAACCGACGTGCGCGTGCAGCCGGTTGAGCCACGGGCGGCGCTCGAACGCCTCGATCACCGCGTCCTCGGCCCCCGCGTCACGCAGCGCGACGCCGAATTTCGAGGTCGCGGTCGCGGTGCTCATGGCGCCGATGGCCCCGGCCCCGACCTGCGGGTTCACCCGGATACCGATGGGTCCGGCGGCTTCCCGGCCGGCCAGCAGGCGGTCCACCCGGGCCAGTTCCTGGAAGTTGTCCAGGTTGACCGCGATGCCATGGGCGAGCGCGAACACCAGCTCCTCGACCGTCTTCGCGGGGCTGTCGAAGACCAGCCGCTCGTACGGGAACCCGGCGGCGAGGGCCTGCTCCAGCTCACCGGGCGAGGCCACCTCGCACCCCATCCCCGCGTCCGCGAGCAGCCGCAGCACCGGCACCAGGCCGCACGCCTTGGCCGCGAACGTGTGCTGCACCGGGGCGGGGCCCTCGAACGGCCCCTCGAACGCCTCGTTCAGCGCCTCCACCGCGGCGAGCACACCGTCCACGTCGAGCAGACCGACCACGGGCGAGTGCGGACCGAGCAGCCCGTCCTCGACGGCACGCGCCAGTGCCACCGTGCGGCGGTCACCGCGCCGCCCGGCCGCCGAGCCTGAAGTCATGCCCACCATCACAACGCCCCTCCGTCTGTCTCGCCGTCACCTACGGACAGCTTCGGCGCGCGGGGCCCGGAGCGTCTTCGACCGACACGACGACGCCTGTCCGGAGCCTTTGCCCTGCCGGACAACCGAACGATCAACCGCGGCGCGCACGGTCCGTACGGAGCGGCCCTCGGCGGGCCGCGAGCCGCAGCCCGATGTCCGCCAGCAGCCGCACGGCGGGGTCGGCGGGATCGACGCCGAACAGCTCCCGGGCCCGGCGCAGCCGGTACCGCAGGGTGTTGGGGTGCACATTGAGACGCCGCGCCGCCGCGCCCGTGTCGCAGGACGCGTCCAGGTACGCGGTGACCGAGTCGCCGTACGCCGAACCGTGCGCCCGGTCGTGCTCCACCATCGCGTGCACCGGCCCCGACAGCGACCCCCACAACGGCTCCACCCGGTCGAGCAGCCGGAGCACCGTCGCCTCGGGGACCACATCGTCGTACGCCGCCACCGCCGACACCACCTCCCCGGCCGGCCGCCCCGCGGCACGGTCCCGCAGCACCCGCACCACCAGCTCCGCGGCCTCCCGCGAGGCGGGCAGCCCCGACAGCCCGGCCGCCACCGGCCCGGCACCCGCGAGGACCACCTCGCGCGGCACCGACCGTACGGTCGCCAGCAAGGAACGCGACGGGTCGGCCTCCCCGTCCCCGGCCGGGACCAGCACGTACAGCTGCCGCCCGGACCGCGCGGTCACACACCCCGGCCGGTACGCGGCGGCCTGGAGCGCGAGCACGTCCAGCACCCGCTGCCCTGCGGTGACAGTGGAGAGGGCCTGCTCTCCGTGCGCGTCGTACGCCTCCGCGACCACCACCGCGTACGGCCGGTCCGCCGTGATTCCGGCCTCGTGCGCGGCCCGGACGTTGCCCTTCAGCAGCGCGTGCACCGCCCCTTCCCGGGCCCTGGCCGCCGCCCGGCCCCAGGTCTGGTGGTGGGACAGATGGGGCACGGCGGCCCTCGCCGCGGTGCGCAGCGCCGCCACCGCGTCCCCGGCGAGCGGCCGTCCGTCGGCGGCGGCCCAGATGGACCCGAGCACTTCGGGCCCATGGCGGACCGCGATGGCCAGCCGTTCGGCGTACCGCGCGTCGGCGGGCAGCCGCACCACGTCCTCGGTGCTCCACAGCGCCCGGAAGAAGCCGCTCTCGCGGAGCTCGACGACCCGCCAGCGCGGGACCTCCTGCCCGAGGATCGTCAGCCGGCGCATCGGATCGGGTTCGTGGTCCAGCCGCGAATAGGCCAGCACCCGCGACTGCGGGTCCTCGATGGTGATGGCCCCGCCGACCAGGTCCGCCACCGTATTGGCCAGCCCGGACAGGTCGCCGAGCCGCAGCGCCCCCACCCCGGCACTTCCGGCGGCCCCGGCCGGGGCGCTGTGCACCAGGGCGGTCCGCAGCCGGCCGAGCACCTCCGTCCAGCCCTGCCCCGGCCGCCGGGCCAGCAACGCCGTACGCCCCCGGCCCGCCGCCTCCAGCAGCGCGGCCCGCGGCCCCCGGGCGCCCCGCCGCATCACCACAGCTGCCGCCCCGGCCCGGTCGGCGGCGCGCAGCACGTCGACCGCCTCGGGCGAGGCGACCTCCACACCGACCGCGAGCAGGACCGGCCCGGCCGCCGCCCACGCGTCGTCGAGCCCTTCCGGGTCACCGTCCTCGCACTCCGCGCCGTCTTCGTCCTCCCGCACCTCGCCCGGGTCGAGCAGCACCACATCGGTCACCGGCACACCGGTACCGCGCGGCGCCACGACGACATCGAGCATTCCGGGGTCGATCAGCCCGAGGATCTGCTCCAGCGAGGGCCCGGTCTCGTGCCGGTCCGGTCCGTGTGTCGGCATCCGCTCATCATCGTCCGGACGACCGGCTTCAGGAACGGAGCCCGTCGGGCCGGCTTCAGGAACGGAGCCCGTCGAACGAGACGTTCAGATGACGGGGCCCGCGCAGCACGGCGTTCTGCCGGTACGGGGGCGGGTCCTCCACCAGCCGTGGGGCGTCGAGCCGCCGGGCGAGCGCGGTCAGGGCGAGTTGGGCCTCCAGCCGGGCGAGGGGTGCGCCGAAGCAGTTGTGGATGCCGCTTCCGAAGCCGAGGTGCTGGATGTCCGGGCGGTCGGGGTCGAAGCGGTCGGGGTCGGGGAACCGTTTCGGGTCCCGGTTCCCGGCGGCCAGGACGAGCCAGACGGAGGCGCCCTTGGGGATGGTGGTGCCGCCGATGTCGATGTCCGCCAGGGTGGTGCGCTGCGGGAGCAACTGCACGGGCGGCTCGAAGCGCAGCAGCTCCTCCACGAGCCGGACGGCCAACCGCGGGTCGTCGCGCAGCCGTTCGAGGACGTCGGGGTTGCGCAGCAGGGTGAGCGTCCCGTTGGTGATGAGGTTGACCGTGGTCTCGTGACCGGCGATCAGGAGCAGCGCGGCGGTGCTGAGCACCTCCATCCGGGTCATCTGCCCGTCCGGGCCGTGCTGGGTGACCAGCGCGGAGAGCATGTCGTCGCCGGGGGCGCCGCTGCGTTCGTCGATGAGCCCGGAGAGGTACATCCCCAGTTCGGTGCGGGCCTCGTGGGTGGCGCGGCGCTGCTCACCGGGGTCCCCGCCCGGGTCCGGGTCGAGTCCGGCGGCGATGGTGTCGGCCCAGGCGTGGAAGCGTGCCTCGTCCTCGCGCGGAATGCCCAGCAGCCGGCAGATCACGGTGACGGGGAAGGGGTACGAGAAGTCGTCGACGATGTCGACCTGCTTCCGGTCCCCGAACCCGTCGATGAGGCCGTCGACGATCCGGGTCAGTTCGCCGCGCATGCCGTCCACGCGCCGGGGCGTCTCCGGCGGCCCGAACGGGCGCATCGTCATCCGGCGCAGCCGGTCGTGCTCCGGAGGGTCCAGCCGCAGGAAGGCGGGCGGCAGCGGTGAGGCCTCCTCCTCCTGGAGCAGGGTGCCCGCGGCGCCGGGGGAGAGGTTGCGGGCGTCCGAGCTGATCCGGGGGTCGTGCAGCAGACTCTTGATCTCCCAGTACGTGCTGACGACGAACAGCTCGTCCCCCTCCTGCCGTACCGGCTTCTTGCGCAGCTCGGTGTAGAGCGGGTACGGGTCGGCACGGTTGGCGTAGTCGGTGATCTGCCGCAGGAGTGTGTCTTGCGTCATGGTGGCGGGGTCCTTGCTGGGGTCAGGCCCGGGCGGGGGTGAAGGTGATCCGCTGGTCGGTCGGTGAGTAGCCGCTGACGGTGACGGAGGGCCCGTGGGTGGGCAGGGAGGGGTCCGGGAAGTCGGCCGGGACCGGCCGCAGGCCTTCGGGGCGGCGGTCCACCGAGGGGTACTCGGGCGGGAACGGGGCGGCCGTTTCGATCTGCCGCTGGTAGAACTCCAGCCACTTCGTCTGGTCGAAGGAGACCGCGGCGATGACCCGGCCCTGGTACCCGTACACGCCGGTGAAGCGGTGGTCGGCGAGTGAGCCCTGGGCGACGATTACCTCCTCGCCCAGCGAGGGGACGCCGACCGACTTGATGTTGACGCCGAACTGGGAGGACCAGAAGGCCGGTACCCACAGATGGGGGCGGCGTTCGGAACTGCTGCTGATCATGTTGTGCGCGGCGGTCTCGGCCTGCGCGACGGCGTTGCCCCAGTGCTCCAGGGAGAGGAACTGGTATCCGAAGATCGCGTGCGGGGACCGGGCGACATCACCGGCGACGAAGATGTCGTCGGTCACGATGCCCCGGATGTCGAAGGCCCGGCACCCCGCGTCGCAGGCGATTCCGCGTGGACCGGCGCCGACCCCGGATCCGGCCAGCCACTCGGTGTTCCGGGTCGCGCCGAGCGAGACGACGGCGACATCCGTGTCGAGGGTGGTGCCGTCGGACAGGTGGGCGCGCCGCAGCCGGCCCGCCGAGTCGCCCTCAAGACCGGTGACCATGATTCCGCAGCGCAGGTCCACCCCGTGTGAGCGCTGGAGTTCCGCGGCCACCTGGCCGACCACCCCGCCGAGCGCGCCCACCAGGGGCGCCGCCCCGCGTTCGGCGACGGTCACCGCCAGCCCGCGCTCGCGGCAGGCCGAAGCGATCTCCGAGCCGGTGAAGCCCGCGCCGATGACCAGCACCCGGCGCGGCGACGCGGCCAGCCGCCGATGGAGCCGGGCCGCGTCGTCGCGGGTGCGCAGCACGAAGACCCCGTCCAGTTCGGCCTCCGCCGGATGCGGCCAGGGCCGGGCCCGTACCCCGGTGGTGATCAGCAGCCGGTCGTACTCCACCTCGTCGCCGTCGGCCAGCCGCACCCGCCTGGCCGCCATGTCCAGCCCGGTGGCGGCGACCCCGAGCCGCCACTGCGCGTCGAGCCCGCGCCGCCGGGGCAGCTCGGTGTGATCGGCGGACGCGTGGTCCAGCAGCACCTGTTTGGAGAGCGGCGGACGGTCGTACGGCTCGTGGGGTTCGTCGCCGATCAGCGTGAGCGAACCGGCGAAGCCCTCCTTCCGCAGCGTCTCCGCGGCCCGCAGACCGGCCAGGGAGGCGCCGACGATCACGATCCGCCCCTCGCGCCTCAGCCACTCCAGGGCGTGGTCACCGGACACCGGACGGCCCCTCTCCCACCGCGGCCGGTGCCTCCTGCGGGTACTCCACCAGGATGGCCTGCACCGGACACGCGGTGGCGGCACGCAGCACATGTTCGCGCTGCGCCTCGTCGGCGTGGGGGTTGTACAGGAGGGATTCCTCGCCGTGCATGGCGAAGACATCGGGTGCCAGGAATGCGCACTGCGCGTACCCCTGGCACCGGTTGAGATCGACGACAAGCCTCATCAAGGGGCCGCCCTTCCAGTAGTACTCCGAGCACTCCCGCCTCAGCGTGCGAGGGCCGTTCCGGATCCGCGAGCACAGGCGGACCGATGGAGTTATCGCCGGACCGATGGAGTCACGGCTCGACGCGGAGTCATCGGCGGGCCGACGGGGCCACTGCCTGAGCGCCGGGGTCACCGCCTGACCGGCGGACTCGCGGTACCCGCCACGAGGATGTGGAGGCCGACGCCCAGTGCCCACAGCGGGAACACCAGCTCGGACCAGGCGACGCTGTTCGTCACGAAGAGCAGGGTCAGACCGGTGAGGGCGCCGAGGACCGTGAGCGGGCGTGGCAGGACGCCGAGCCGGTGTCCGATGGCGGAGGTCGAGAAGATGAAGACCGCGGCCATGCGCATCGCGTAGGAGGTCAGCAGGCCGTACGTGAAGTGCCCGCCGAACACCCACAGTGGGCCCCCGGTTTCGGCCCCGGACGAGCCGGCCGTCGCCAGCAGGCT
This sequence comes from Streptomyces sp. NPDC102437, assembly GCF_044765565.1. NCBI lineage: Bacteria > Bacillati > Actinomycetota > Actinomycetes > Kitasatosporales > Streptomycetaceae > Streptomyces > Streptomyces sp. NPDC102437. The sequence goes on from NZ_JBIWKI010000015.1 coordinate 113,693, forward strand.
GCCGGCCGCCGCCGCGGCCCCGAAGAGGGTCGCCACGAAGACCAGGCCGCTGCCCAGGAAGACGGTGGCGAGGAACTTGTCCTCGGCGTCCCCGATGCGTGCGCGCACGGCCCCCATGAACCACAGGAAGGAGATGCCCGCGAACGGGACGAGTCCGAGCGCCGTCCGCACCGTGCGCCGGCGCGAGGGATCGGAGAGCCACTCGCCGGAGCCCGTGCCCGGCTCGGACGGGATCGCCAGCCGGATCATGACCATGGCGGCGGCGAGCAGCAGGGCGAAGACGACCCCGGCCGTTCCCGCGGCCCGCGGAGTACGCAGAGCCCGGCCCCGCCCGTCCGATCGTGTCTCCGGTCGCGGCTCCATGGGCGTCCGCTCGCCTCCTCCGGCTCCGGGGCCGTCACCGGCCCGACCCCTGGGACCAGCAAGCCCCCGAGCGGGCTCCGGTGCCACCCGGAACGGGCGGGAGGGTGAGCGGGAGGGCCGGGGGCCCTCGTCTCAGCGTGCGAGATCGGCCAGAGCGCGCAGCCCCTGGAGCACTTCGGCGGCGGTGGGAGCGGCGGCCGGGTCGCTGAGCCACTGGGCCACCAAGCCCGACATCCTGGAAGAGCCTCGGCTGACCTCGGGGGCGGGCCGGGTCAGCCGGCCCACCGCCCCGAGAGGAAGGTGACGGCGACGATCGTCGTCAGCGGCGCCGCGACGGTGAGGTAGACGGTCCTGACGCGCGGGCTCCGCAGGCTCCAGGCGGCGAGCCCGGTCCACAGGGGCCACCACAGCAGGGTCGCCCGGGGCATGGAGGTGTACCAGTAGGACGTGCCCAACGCCCACAGGCTGAGCGCGATGTACGCCGCCTCCGCCCAGCGCCGCCGCCAAAGCAGCAGGCCGCACAGCACCAGGCCGACGACCATGGTGAGGAGTTCGGCCTGGCACATCAGGGCGTACCCGGTGGCCTGGGAGTGCCCGAAGGCGGCGTGCCAGGTGTTCCGCCACGCCTCCCAGGGGGTGTGGAAGTCGCGGTACCAGCCGCGTTCCTCGGCGTGCTTCCAGGCCATCCAGTCGCCGGTGTGCGCGTGGAGGTACCAGCTGTGGAGCAGCGGCGGCAGGGCGGGCAGCGCCAGCCAGGGGAGACGGCGCCAGTGGGCGGGGGCACGGGCGGTCACCAGGAAGTGGACCGCGAGGGCCGCCGCGAGGAAGAGCCCGCTGACCCGGACGGTGGTGGCCAGACACGTGAGTACGGCCGCCAGCGGCCAGTTGAGCCGCTGGGCGGCCAGCCAGGCCGGGAGGGCGAAGGCGAGGAAGAGCGCCTCGGTGTAGCCCGCGGCGAGGAAGACCGCGCACGGGGACAGCAGGAAGAACATCGCGGCGCGCGGCCCCGCACCGCCCCGCGGCAGGTGCAGCCGGGCGATCCGGCCCAGGGCCAGTACGGCGATCCCTCCGGCGACGAACGAGATCAGCGCACCGGCGGCCGCCCAGCTCGGCACGACGGTGTGCACGGCCCGCAGCAGGAACGGGAAGCCGGGGAAGAAGGCCTCCCTGTTGTCCCAGTCGGCCGTCCAGGGACCGGTCCCGTCCGGGAAGTAACCGGACTGGGCTATGTGCAGGTAGTGCCACCAGTCCCACCGCTGCCACGACGAGAGGAGGGAGCCGGCGTGACGCGTCCCTCCCCGGTCGGGAAACAGCCACTGGGTGCAGTAGGCGGTGGTCCAGATGCCCACCCGGGTCAGCAGGTAGAGCCACAGCACCTCACGGTCGGCGGGCCCGAGCCGCATCACCGGCCGGGCCGAGGGCTTCCTGCCCGGTGCCGGGGCGTCGCGGGGCGCGTCGGAAGCGGTCCCGGCCCCTCGGGGCGGATGCTCGCGCGGCGGCCGTGGCCGTCGGGCGGTGGAAAGGCTCACAGCACGATCTCCAGCGTCGGTTCAGCGCACACCGAACGGCCCGGTCGGCAACGGGCGGCAGGTCGGGGCGGTCGGGCGGGTTCAGGAGGGCGGCAGCGTGACGCTCTTGCTGGGCGTCGCCGGCCATGTCGACGGGCTGTCGGACGGGCTTCTCGTCGGAGGCGAACTGGTCCGCGGCGAGGAGGGCGTGGAACTCGGCGAGGCCGGCGAGCTCGGCGAGGGCGAGAGCCGGGGGGAGGGAACGGGCGAGGGAGTGATGGCGGGGACGGTCTTGCCCGTGCCGTCCGGCACCAGCGAGGCCACGGCCGCGCCCGTACCCGAGAAGACCAGGCAGGCCCCCACGGCCAGCGCGACGATCCGGCGCCTGCGTACGCGTTCGCCCCGCTCGGCGATGTACGACGGAGGCGCCGAACGCGCCCGCGACTGACCGGCGGCGGCGGCTTCCTTGAACAGGGATCTCAACGGGTCATGGGATTCAGACACTGGGCCCCTCCTCGGTACGCGGATCCTGCAGACGATGAGAGAGCGTGGCCCGGCCCCGGGCCAGGTGCGTCTTGACGGTGCCGGCCGCCAGGCCGGTCTCCGAGGCGATCTGGTCGACGGTCAGATCGCAGACGTAGTGCAGTGCCAGCGTGCGTCGCTGCTTGGACGGCAGCTCCCGCAACGCCTCCACCAGGGCCACCGTCTCCGGGCCGGGCGGCTCCGTATGGGGAGGCGCACCACTGCGCTGCCAGGCATCCGCCGCTCGCCGCCGCCCCCGCCACCGGCTCACCGCCAGCCGCCAGGCGACCGTGCGGACCCATGCCTCGGGCTGCCCGTCACGATCGAGCTGACGCCGCCGGCTCCACCCCTTGACGAAGGCTTCCTGCACCACGTCCTGCGCTTCGTGCTGGTCGCCGAGCATCACGAACAACTGCCCCGTCAGCCGGGCGGCCGTCTGCGCGTAGAACTCTTCGAACTCCTCGACGGTCAACGAACAACTCCTGGATCTCCTCGGTCTCACCCGGCATACGCCCGGCACCCCTCATCCGGATGACACGGAACCCGAAGAAATCGGGTGACGGTGATCACACGACCCCGGACCGTGGCGCGCCGGGACGCCCTGGTCACCGACATCCAGTAGTGCAGGAGAAAAAGGCACCAAACACTTGACCAGTCAGAAATTAGGAGGAAAATCATCAATACACCAGAAAACCAGAGCGAGCCGCACCGTCGGCAGAGACGTCCGCCGACACGAGTGACCCACTTGTTGGCTCTGGCCAGGCCCCCGGCAGATCCTGCGGATCCGGAGCTTTCAGCGACGGTTGAAAGTCCCGGCACCGAGAAGGACTGCCGGGGACTGCTGTGTGCACCCGCGGTGGAAGAGGGACGGAAGCCCGGTCAGCCGGTGAAGCCCGGGACCATCAGGCCGGATTCGTACGCGATCACCACCGCATGGGTCCGGTTCTGCGCGCCGAGCTTGGTCAGCACGTTCCCGACGTGGGTCTTGACCGTCTCCAGGCTCACCGTGAGGGACTGCGCGATCTCCGGATTGGAGAGGCCGGTGGCCATCAGGCGCAGCACCTCCTCCTCCCGGCCGGTCAGCTCGGCCTGCGGCAGGGCCACGGCGGAGCCCAGCGGGCGGGCGGCGACCATGCGGCCCAGGGCGGCCGGGAAGAGGACCGCCTCGCCCGCCGCCACCACCCGGACCGCCTCGGCGATGCGGCGGACCGGGAGACGCTTGAGGACGAAGCCGCTGGCGCCCGCGCTGAGGGCGGCGGTGACATAGCCGTCGTTCTCGAAGGTGGTGATCACCACGACCTTCGGCGGGTCGGCCATCTCGGCCAGCAGCTGGCGGGTGGCCTCGATCCCGTTGCGGCGCGGCATCCGGACGTCCATCAGGACCACGTCCGGCCGCAGGCTCCGCGCCCGGTCGACCGCCTCGACGCCGTCGGCGGCCTCGCCGACCACCGTGATCCCCGGCTGTGCGGCGAGCAGCATGCCCAGGCCGCTGCGGGTCACCTCGTCGTCGTCGGCGATCAGAAGGCCGAGGGCGGGAAGGGCCGCGGCATCGCCCGCGTCGGATCCGCTCACGCCGACATCCTTACCGGCAGCCGGACGGCCAGCCGCCAGTGCTCCGTCCCGTCCGGGCCGGCCCGGAACTCACCGTGCAGCAGCCGAACGCGCTCGGCCAGTCCGGACAGGCCGTGGCCGGAGGTCGGGAAGGCCCCCGGACCCGCGCCCGGGTCCGTACGTGCCCCGGTCCGGTTGACCACCGTGAGGTCCAGCGCGTCCGCCCCGGCCGCCACCTTGATGCCGATCGGGCCGCCCGCCCCGTGACGCAGCGCGTTCGTCAGCCCCTCCTGGAGGATCCGGTACGCCGCCCGGGAGAGCGTCCCCTGCACCTGCGCCAGCTCGCCCGACAGCTCCGGCTCCACCACCGCCCCCGCGTGCCGCAGCCGGTCCAGCAGTCCGGGGAGGTCTGCCAGCGTCCGGGTCGGCGCCGTCCCCGACTGCTCCTCGCGCAGCACTCCGAGCACGTAGTCCAGGTCCTCCAGTGCCGCCCGCGTCGACTCCTCGATGCTGCGCATCGCGGCCCGCGCCGCCGCCGGGTCGGCGGAGAGCATCTCGCCCGCCACCGCCGCCTGGATGGTGGCCGCCGTCAGTGTGTGGCCGATCGAGTCGTGCAACTCGTGGGCGATCCGGTTGCGTTCGGCCAGCAGCATCTCCCGCTCGGCGGCCAGCGCTAGCCGTTCGGCCGCCGACGGCCCCAGCAGCCGTGGCGCCGACCACCGCAGGGCCTTCGTCACCAGTACGCAGATGGCCACCGCCAGCACGATGAACACGACCGCCGCCACCCAGCTCCACCCGCCCGACGCCTGGACCGACGTACCGAACAGGCTCAGCCGCGCCTCGCCTCCGATCCAGTTCCCCGGCAGCGTGACGCCCATGAGGAAAAGCACCCCGCTCGCCAGCGCCCCCATCCACCCGACGGCCACGTGCAGCACCAGCCAGAGCGGGGTCCGCCAGCGGTCGAGGCCGGGTGAACCGGAGGACCGGCGACCGGCCACCGGATCCGGCAGCGGTACCTGCAGCAGCCTGCGGGCGGCCACGAGCAGCGCCCGCCGTACGGGGCGCACCAGTCCGGCCGAGCCGACCAGCGCAGCCCAGACGAGCAGGACCAGGACGACCTGCACGCTCTCGGGTGCGGACGGCCACAACGCCGCGGGCAGCAGGGCGAAGGGCAGCAGCGGAAGGCTCACCAGCGCGCCGCAATAGGCGAACAGCACACCCGTGTACGTGGAGCCGCGCAGCAGCGGCCGGATTCCCCAGGTCATGGGCGTCAGTATCACCGGGCAGCCCACCGGCAGCCTCCCCCGATCGGGGGAGCGTTTTCTCCCGCCTTGCCGCGATGCGGTCGAGGGTCCCCGGAAACCAGGATCGTGCCCTGACCGAACGATTCCCGGGAGTTGACTCATGCGTGCTCGGAACCAGCAGGGCCTTCGTACCCCGACCAGGCAGCGCGGCGGCGGGCGGCGACGAACCGTGTCGGCCGCGGCCGCGATGGCCATCGGCGCCATGACACTGGCCGCCTTCGCCCCACCCGCCTCCTCCACCTCTGTCGCCGCCACCACCACCGTCACCGCCAGGCCGGACGCCGTCCAGCAGGCCCTGAACACGCTGGTGCGCAGCGACGGGATGCCGGCCGCGCTGGCGAGCGTCAAGGACCGCAACGGCCACACCCGCACGTACACCGCAGGAGTCGCCGACCTGGCCACCGGCTCGAAGGTCCCCAGGGACGGGCAGGTACGCATCGGCAGCAACACCAAGACCTTCGTCGCGGTCGTCGTCCTCCAGCTCGTCGCGGAGCGGAGGATGGCCCTGGACGCCAAGGTCGACACCTACCTGCCCGGCCTCGTCCGCGGGGAGCGGATCGACGGGCGCCGCATCACCGTCCGCCAGCTCCTCCAGCACACCAGCGGACTCCCGAACTACAGCAACTACCTCGGGGACGACGTCCGGTACTACGCCCCCCGCGAACTGCTCGCCACAGCCCTCCGGCACCCGGCCGACTTCGCCCCCGGGACGAGTTGGAAGTACAGCAACACCAACTACGTGCTCGCCGGCCTGATCGTCCAGAAGGTCACCGGCCGCCCCCTGGCCGAGGAGATCGACCGGCGCGTCATCAAGCGCATCGGGCTGCGCCACACCTACTTCCCCGCGCCCGGCGACGTGACCATCCGGGAGCCGCATCCCCACGGCTACTACCGGGAATCGGCGGACGGACCGCTGCGCGACATCACGGAGATCGACCCCTCCTGGGGCTGGGCCGCAGGCCAGATGATCTCCACCGACTCCGACCTCAACCGTTTCTTCAGCGCACTCCTGGCCGGCCGCCTCCTGCCCCCGGCCCAGCTCGCCCGGATGCGCTCCACCGTCCCCGCCGAAGCGACCTTCGGCCCCGGCGCCCGCTACGGACTCGGCCTGGTCAGCAGGCCGCTGCCGTGCGGCGGCCTCTCCTGGGGCCACGGCGGCAGCTTCCCGGGCTACGAGACCCGGGGCGGCGTCACCGACGACGGCCGCGCCGCCAGTGTCGCGGTCACCATGCAACTCACCGACGAGCCGGGCCGGCGCAACCTCGAACGCGCCGTGGACACCGCCCTGTGCCGCTGAACCCGCCGCGCGGAGCATGAACGTCGAAGGGCCCCGCAGCAAGCTGCGGGGCCCTTCGACAACGTGCCCGGTGAGGAACTGGCGGAGGATACGAGATTCGAACTTGTGACCTCAGCGATCGGTATGGGCAGCGCCCAGGTTGAGGTGATCACACCCGGCCGGGCAGTGGGAGCGTTGTGCTGTGCCGGGCAGTGATGCTCGGGGTGTGCGCGCTGTCGGCCGTCCGTAGAGCGGCTCCAGTCTCTGTCAGGCGGGCGATTCCCATCTCGGTCGGATAGTGCGCAAGTTTTCCCGCGGAGCCCGTCCCTTGATCACGCCCTGCGCCAGGCGCTGGCCAGTTCTTCGGGTCCGTACGCCGCCTGGAGCCCGGAACAGGTGATCCCGTTGCGCGAGACCGCCACGAGCGGCACCGGCTCGTTGGTGATCGCGGCCCGGTGCTTCTGCAGCGCCGCCAGGTCGTGGCTGTCGAACGCGGAGTTCTCCAGCCACTTGACCGAACCGACGAAGAGCAGTTCCTTGGCCACCGGCTGCCGGTCTGCGCCCACCAGGTCGATTTCGACGTCATTGCTGCGGGTCCAGTACCCGCCGATCGCGGGGGCGGCGGGCAGGAGTCCGTCCGGCAGGAGGCGGGCGAGGGATTCCCGGACGAGGGGCTCGATCGCGCGCCCCCGCCAGCTCGTCCACTGCTCCTTGATCCGGCTCAGCGTGATGTCTCCCCGCATCCGCTCGATCTCCGCCATGTGCGGATCCAGAAACGCGAGCCAGAACCGGAGGTGAGGATCGGCGACGCGGTAGCGGCGTTCCTTCGACGGTCTCAGAGAGAGGGGCAGCTCGGCTGCCACCACCCGCTTCTCCGTCAGGACATCAGTGGCTCGGGTGAGAGTCGTGTGCGCGATGCCGCCCGCCGCGCGCGCGATGTTGGTGAAGGTTCTCTCCCCGCTTCCGATGGCCCGTAGGACTTCTCTGCTCATCGCCTGCGGTGGAAACTCCGCGGCCAGCGACCGCTCGGCAGAGACCAGTAGTGCCGAGATCGGGTTGTCCAGCGAGTCACGGAGGAACTCCCAGACATCGGCGCCGGGCCGCCACTCCGCGCAGACCAGCGGAAGTCCGCCCGTGACCAGGGTGGCGTCGAAAGCGGCTGCCGGCTCGAGCCCGAGCATCTCGCCGATGTCGGCCGGGTTCAACGGCCCCACGACCATTTCCCGACCCCGCTGGTGGAAGGGGCGATCGTAGCTGTTCAGCGCCTCCATCATCGACAGGTCGGAGCCGACCAGGAGGAGAAGCAGAGGTTTGCGGCTGAGCAGACGGTCCCACGCCCGCTGGAGCATGCCCTCGAAAGCGTCGATGCGGTCCATCAGGTACGGAACCTCATCGATGACGACCACACTCGGACTGTCGTCGGGAAGGATTTCCGCGAGCAGCCTGAACGCCGCATTCCACTGCTCTGGAGTCTCCTCCGAGAACAGTGCCCGCTCCGGCAGGGTGGACCTGGCGACGGTGTCGAGCAACTCCCTCAGCTCGTCCTCCGCCGGCCCGCCCGCCGCGGTGAAGAACAGATGCGGCGCCTCGGTGCGTCGGAGAAATTCTTCGACGAGGCTGGACTTGCCGACCCGCCGCCGTCCACGCATGAGGATGCACTGCCCCGGCTTCGCCGAGCCGACGGCATCCCGGACCGACCGTAGGGCGCTGCCGAGCACGTTCAGCTCGCGGTCCCGTCCGATGAAACGCCGCACGCAAGCCTCCCGCGAGTAATGGTATCGGCAGAGAAACTATCGCTGCCGATACCATTTCCTCATTCAGGTGCGACGCTCAGGACACTGTGGATGCGGGAGAGGGTGAAAACGCGCTCGGCATCCCGAAGGTGGCACCAAGCTTCGAGGTAGGGCGGATCGAGGTCCAGGCGGCTGAGGGTGCGCACGGTCCGGTTGCCCGAGGTGGCGACGTACTCGACGGTGATGGCCTGACCGGTGTCGATGGCGTGGGCGAGCTGGCGGATGTCGCTGTACGGCAGGCGCTTCGCCCACACTGCGACGATCTCCTCGATGTCCGTGGCGAAGGGCACTCGTCTATCGAGCGGTGCTGGTTCGGGAGCCGTGGCCGGGGCGGACAGCAGCCGGGTCGCCAATGCGCTCGGGTCGAGGGCGGCGGATTCCTTCGCCGTGCTCGTGGCAGCGGTTCGGCCGCCACCCCTCGCCCTGGAGCCGCGCGGAGCCGGAACGGCAGCCCCGGCCCTATGAGGCCGGGCCTTTTCGATGCGTACCGTGCCCTCGGCTGTCTCGGCGACGGGGGCGTACCCCTCGGCCCGGAGCGCGGCGAGGGTCGTGTCGAGAGGGCTGCGGCTGATCAGTACTGTCGGCGCCAACTGCCGTAGTCCGAGCTTGGCCAGCCTGCGGTGGGCGGCGAGTTCGGCCAGGAGCGCGGGCTCGTCGCCGTGGAGGACGCAGGAGGCGGGGGCGATGCGTACTCGCCCGTGGCCTCGTGCGGTGTCGGCGATCAGGTACGACAGCGGCTGTGGAAGCGGCCCGGTCCCGACAGCGGCCAGGTCGGCTGTGATGTCCTCGGGGACAAGGCCGGCGTCCAGAGCCCGGCGGACACTGCCGGTGCTGAACCGCCACACCGATGCCGTGCCGCTTGTCTCCCGGTCCGCGACGGAGTCCAGGAGTGCGGCCAGCCGCGCGGACGGTGTGCCGGTGACGACGCTGGTGAGGTCGGCGCCGATCCGGGCCGTCGAGGTGGCCGAGGGCAGCAGCCGCCGGCACTCGACGCCCAGCCCCTCCGCGTCGCCGGTCCGCAGGTGGATGCCGATGGCGGACAGGGCGCCTCGCGCTAGTACGCCGAGGAGTTCGGCCTCGCGGATCACGGTGGCGAACGGCGGTCCGTCCGGCGACGAGTCGGCGAGGGGGCGGTACCAGGCGATCAGCGGCCCCAGATCCGATGCGACCTGCATGCCCTGCCCTGCCGGGAGCGTCGCGGCTGCGGCCAGCAGCCCGTGGCGGGCTTGTACGCAGCCGTTGCAGGGTGGTGCGCCGGCGAGGGCGGGGAGCGCCTTGTTGTCCTCGTCGCGCGCCTGGGTGGGGGTGAGCGGCAGGTTCCGCCATGCCTGGAGCAATACGGCGAACTGCTCCGGGGGTTCCTGTTCCGCCCAGTCGTCGTACGCCTCGGTCGGTGCCACGTGATCGCCGTCCCGGGCCAGCAGGCCGGCGGCGTACGCAGTCTCCAGAATGAGACGTACGACGGCGTCGTCGGCCTGGGCGGCCTTGCCGATCCGCGCCAGTTCACGCGCACCGATCCCGCCGGACTTCAGTCGCGCCGGCGCGGTCGTCGAGCAGGCCGACAGGACCGAGGTGGCGTGGGTGGCGAATGCCGCGGCTGCGGCCGACGCCTCGCGGTCCACCTCCGCCGGGGTGACGGACGTCGATCGCGCGGAAGGCGGGACGGGTTGGAACGGCGCGTGCCAGCCGGACCCGCGCAGCGCGAGCGTCACCTCGGCAGGCATACGGGCCGGGCCGTAGCGGCGGCGGTCCTGGATCAGGAGTCCCCGATCCAGTGCCCATCGAGCGCCCGCTTCGAGATCGGGGCCCAGGCTTCCGGACATGATGAACCGCGCGGGCCTCGCGGCCCCCGCTCCCGTTCGGCCTTCGAGTAGCTTCCGGGTCGCCGCAGGGGCCTTGGTGACCAAGGAGAGGACCCGCTCCGGGTCGCTGTGATGTTCCACCAGCGCGGCCAGCCGATGCGACTTGCCGCCCGGCGGCTTGACGCCCAGTGCCACAAGCATGCCGCGCAGTTCGTCGGAGGTCGTACCCGCGAGCAGTTCCTCCAGTGGGGCATCCAGTCCCAGCGGCGCGTCCCACGCCTGCTGCAGGGGTCCGGCCATGCGGAGCTTCTCCGCGCCGTCCGGCCAGACCAGAGCGTGATCGGTCAGAGCCTCCAGTGCGGCCTCCAGTTCGCGGGTGCTGTCGTCGTCGGCCGCTCCCAGCAGCTCTGCCAGGGCATCGCGCGACGCGGGCGCACGCAGCGCCGCCAGCGCTTCGGCGACCTGGAGATGAGGCAGCGTGAGCCGTGGCAGGGCAAGTGCCACCGATCCCGGGCGCTGAAGACGGTCGGCCAGTTCCCCGACCGAGCGCGGCTCCGGAGCGGCCGCGGCGTCCCTCCGCGTCTCGAGCACGCGTGCCAGACGACAGTCGTCGAGGCCGCCCAGCCAAGTCGCCAGCGTCGATCGGTACTTCATGCCGGGGCACCTCGCGAGATCAGGGCTATGGCGGCGTCCGGACTTGCCGCGGGGTTCCAGGATGTCGCATCCCTGTGATCCGCAGATGCCGTACAGGACAGGACCGCCCGTTAGTGGGCGCCTGGTATCCGCGGGGCGTCGTAGTGCGGCGATAGTGGAGCTGCCCGAAACGTCCGAATTGGGTGCGTGTGATAGCAAATAGGAGTGCAACCAGGGCACGACGAGAAGCTGAGCCGCAAATTGCGGCTCAGCTTCTCGTCGTGCCCGTTCAGGCGGCTGCGGAGGATACGAGATTCGAACTCGTGAGGGTTTGACCCCAACACACTTTCCAAGTCTTCGTCCGGCTGTTCGGGGACGGTCGCAGCCATCCCGACCTGTGGCGAATCCAGTGGCTGCGGACCCGCCGGACTGTGGCGTACGCCCGTGAATGAGAACCGGAACGGAGACGCCCGGGAGGGTCTTTCACTTACCGGCCATCGGGCCGTACCACTGCAGGGCTTGGCCGGTGACGGCGGCGATGCACTCGAAGTCGTGGTCGCGGTGCAGGAGGGTCAGGCCCTGGAGTTCCGCGGTGGCGGCAACGACTAGATCCACAGCACCCGCACTGCGGTGCTGACCGCGCTGCGTCAGCAGCTCCTGGACCTGCCAGGCGCGGTCGTACGCTCGGTCGTCGACGGGCACCCAGCGGAAGAGCAGCCGCAGGTCCTCGATGCCGCGCGCACGGTCTGCGGCGGAGCGGGCGCTGTAGAAGAACTCCAGCTCGGTGACAGGGCAGGTCGCGATGAGGCCGGCTGTGGCGGCCTGGTCCCATCCGTACTGTTCGGCGTCGCCGCGGAAGAACCGGGCGAGCGCACTGGTGTCGATGAGGAACTGCGCCGCGCTCACCGCCGGTAGTCCCGCTTGTCCTCGAAGAGATCCAGATCGAAGCCGCCTTCGCCTGCTGCAGCCCGCAGCCGTGTGAGAGCGAGAGCTCGTCGGCGGTTCTCGAGCACCTCACGCAGAGCGGTGTTGACCGTCTCTTTCTTGGTGCCGGTCCCCAGCGCCTGAGCCACGGCGGTCAGTAGTTCGTCGTCGAGGTCGATCACTGTTCGGCTCATCCGGGCACCTCCTGAGATATCAACTGTGACAGTAAGTATATCGAGACAGATGTCGCGTCTTGATGTCGCGGTCCTTGGGGGCGCATCGGTGCCCGCAACCTTCCGCGGAGGAAGGGCAGCGGATGTGGCGCTTCGCCCTGGAGGAAGGGCATGCCGCCCTGGCCCGAGCAGCGGCGTATCGCGGAGGCACCCGGCGAGCTCGATGAGCAGATCACCGCGCACATGGAGGCTGCTGGAGCCGCGTCTCGGATGCGCGGTGCCTCGGTGGAACCAGCTGATGCGCGACATCCCACACCCCGGCGCAGAGCGTGCCACTCACCCTGCCGCCCTTTCCGAGAGGATGCCCGATGAGTCGTGCCCATTGCCATGAGGTGCGCCTGGCGGCTGGTGGTGTTGTTCTTCTCCATCGTCGTCGCGCTCGCGGCCTGCATCCTCAAGACGCACACCGGATCACGGCTCATGTTGCCCTCGTCGCGGGCTCCGCGTTTGCCGGCAGTGCACTCCTGGCTCTCGGCGTGATTGTCGCGGCCATCGGTACGTAGGAGTCGCCGCGCAGCCATCCTGCAGCAACCCTGTTGGCTGGCTGGGCCCGCGCTGGTGCTCCAGCGCGGCGATCAAGGACTGTCCGTGACTGAGAGAGGTCGCCGCTTCCTCTCCGGCCGTGAGGCGGCGCTGTCGCTCAGGCCGCGGAACAGGCGGGGTGAGAGGCAGAGCTGCTCAGGAGAAGTCCGGACGACAGTTCCGTCCGTTTCTCCACTCGGCCACGTCGTTGCAGTAGGCGAGGATTAGGGAACTCTTCCTGGTTCTTGGTCTGTGGCGGGGCAGGAGTGACAGCAGCGGGAAGTAGCAGGGCCACGGTCGGCCGGTGGGCGAAGTGAAGGCAGGGGTCACTGGGTCTCCTCGTACAGGCCGTTCCCATCCCCCGCCGCATCGGTGTGGCCGATCCTGCGCAGCACCTCGTCGCCCTGCGGGATCCCCACGTCGCTCAGGACCCGCGCCATGTTGGCGCCGACGAAGCTCCGGTCCTCCGGTGTCAGCGACTGGAGCGCCACCGCGAGGGTGTGTTCCCAGTCGTTCCGGTCGGAGAGCAGACCCCGATGGGTCACCGTCCAGTCGAGCACGTCCTTCGCCTCTTCCGGCCGGTGCAGCAGCCAGAGGGCCGCAAGGCCGACCGGGCCGCCCGCGACGACCTCCCGGTAGAAGCGGTACGCCTCACGGTGGGCTTCGCCGAAGCCCGACGGAAGAGTCGGTGCCGCGCCGGTGCCGGGGGTGGGCAGGAGCGCGGCCGGCGGGTCCAGGAACCAGTAGGTGAGGCCGGAGCCGTCGATCACCCTCGGCCGTCCGGGAGGTTCCACCTCGGTCGTACCGAAGTGGGGCGGCGGCGTCCGCAACGGGTCGGGGACACCGGGCAACGTGGCGTTCCCGTTGATGTGGCCGACGACCAGCTGCCGGGCCCGCTCCTCGGTGAGCCGGTCCCTCGCTGCGACGACCGGGTTGCTGATCTTCCAGACGACTCCGTAACGGGCCGGGGCTTTCGGCGGCCGGCGCGGGATGTCGACCGAGATCCGCCGCTCCGTGAGCGATACCCACACTATGTCGAAGAACTCCCCCTCACGCACCTCGCGCCGCGTGGGCCGGGGATAGCCCCAGTAGTCACCTTCACGGGGCGGCACCATTGCGTCCTCCCCGCCGTCCGCGAGGAACACCAGGGCCCGGCCCTCTGGGGCCCCGAACCGGAGACGGAACAACTGCCAGGCCGCCGAGGAGTCCAGCGGCGAGATGAGCGGGCCGGTCATGAGGCGAGCCTTTCCGTCGAGGCCGTACGGGAACGGTGGTGACGCAGGACGAAGCGCAGGACGCCGCGGTGGTTCCGGGCCGCCGCGGCGAGGTCGGCGAGGAGGCGCGGGAAGGCGGTCCGCCGCCGCAGCTCCGGATCGCCCTCGATCAGGAACAGGCCCGCCGCCACCGCTTCGTGGGTGGCGGGGTCGTCCAGGGCCGCGACCACGAGGCCGCGGGCTCGTTCGGGGTGGATCGCGAGCAGATCGGCGAGACGCACCCGCCGTACGCCCGGAGCCTTTCGCAGGGGGAACGAGGCCTTGCTCATCGATTCGACGGCGTGAACGGCCAGACCATGACGTGGTGTGCCCGGATCGGCCCCCTGCCACTCCCGCAGGAGGTCGAGTACGAGGGCGTGGTTGGCGTCCTCGGAGAGAAGCGCGCTGAGAGCGAAGGACACCGCGGTGCGCAACGGGACCTCCAGTTTCTCGCCCGGTCTGTCGAGCACGGTGTCCAGGAGCTTCAGAGCGGCGGCGGGGCGGGCCAGGCCGTAGCTGCCCCCGCAGGTCTCGGCCACGGTGCAGCGGAGAGCGACGGGGGCGGCCCGGCTCCACTGCCGCAACTGCTCTCGTACCGCTCCGGTGAGGGCGGGGTGCTGGACCATCTCCCCGAGCGCGTTGGCTACCAGGCGGCGGCGCCAGCGCTTGTCCGACGCGGCGAAGGGGTGCAGTTGACGCAGGGTGTCCGGGCCGGTCGCGTGGGCCAGTACCTTCCCGATCGCCTCGCCCGCCACCAGTTCGACGCCGGGGTGATGGGGAGCCTCGTCCAGGCTCTTCCACAGCAGCTCCGCCATGCCTTCGTACTCCAGCCACAGCGACCGGAGCAGGGCGTCCGACCGGTGCCGTCCGGAGAAGTCGACCGGCTGGACCGGATAGCGCTGCGCCGCTGCGTACCGGGGCGGCAGCAGACGGGCGCCGACGGCCGCCAGCCGGTCCTCGAAAGCCGGCCCGAGCACGTCGTGCCGGGCCGCCGCCCCCTCGCCGTGCCCAGGTTCCCCGGCCACTGCCGGTGCCGGGCCGCCGCGGCCGTCGATGTGGGGGCGCAGGATCGCGCTGAACCGTTCGACGACCGTACGGTCCTGGTCGGGCAGCAGCGAGATCGCCGCCATCAGCGAGATCCGGTCGGCCCGGTCGCGGGCTTCCGCGAGCGCTTTGCGCGCCGCCGCGGGGCTGCCGGTCCGCAGGTCGGCGAGTACGGACGCGGCCGACTTCCCCGCCACGACGAGGTCGCGCAGCCCCTCCGCGATCGCGACACCGTCCCCCGGCAGCGGGTGGGCGTCCAGGTGGCCGGCGAAGTCCGCCGCGGTGAGGTGCCGCAGCGCGTCGGCCTCCTGCCCGGTGGTGAGTTCACCCGCCTCGGCCATGGTGCTCAGGCGCTTCACGGCCACCGCGGCGGGCGGCGGCGGGCGGTGTGCGACCTGCCAGGGCAGCGTGTCGCCGGGCAGCGTCGTCTCCATCCGTACGGTGACGACCAGATGGGCGCCCGAACGGCGCAGCAGCGAGGCCAGCGCGGTGAGCACGACTTCACCCAGCAAGTCGGCGGCCTCCGAGGACAGACCCTGGAGCAGATAGCCGCGCGGCTCCTTGGGACGCCACCGCGACAGATCGTCGGGCAAGTCCAGACCGGTGATGCCGTCGGCCCCGTACCGCTCCGCCAGCAGTGCGAACGCGGCCGTGCCCGCCCCTGTGCCGCTCCCGGCCCGCAGTACCAGGAGGTGGCTGTCCAGCACCTTGCGGCACCGGGTGTGGGTCGGTGGTTCGACGAATCCGTGCAGACGGGCGCGCACGTCGTCCGCGGGGTACGGGCCCTCCCGCAGACGGGGTTTGCGGATGTCCTCGCTGACGTCCTCGTCGGGCTGGACGCCGATGAACACGTTGGCGTCGCCTGCGATCCCGCCCATGACCGCGAAGCCCTGGTCCACCCGTTGCTGGTTGTCGCGGTAGGAGCTTCCCGGGCCGGGACCGCCTTCGGAATCCTCGCCGTCCGGGCCGGGGGAGGTGTCTGCGCCAGCGCTCACCGGGGGTCCCCGGCGCCACCGACCCGCTTGTCGCCCGAAACGTTGTCGCCGCCGCCCCAGTGCTGATTGGCGCCGCGGTACGTGGTGGATTCGCCGGTGTACGTGACGTCCCGCCCGACGCTCCCCATCACGGCAGCGCCCTCGCCCACGTGCTGGGTGTTGCGGCTGTAGTGCGTACCGGGCGACGTCGCCCGGTCCTGTTCCTGGTCGGCGGAGGTGTCGGCCGGCATCGCGGATTCCTCGCGCGGTCGCACGCCGGCCTGCACGAGGTTTCCGGACGGCGACGGGACGTACAGCCAGGCCCGCTGCGAGAAGTTCTTCCCCTCCACGGTGGCCGGGACCTCCACACAGCGGTCGGGGTGCAGTCCGGTGTACCCGCCGAGCACGACGTCCTCGTAGACGCGCTGGGAGACGACCGCCGCCAGGTGGGTGACCTGCTCGCTCGCCGCGGTCAGGATGGCCTTGACCGGACGGGAGTCCAGCAGTCGGTGCGTGTCGTTGCGGGCGGTGCCGTTGCCGTCGCCGGGACGGTCCGCGTCCGGCAGCGGTCCGACGTGGACGCTGGCCCGGAGCCGGATGCGGGGGCCCACGCACTGCTTGTTGTACGTGCCGAGCGTGTCGTCGAGCACGCCCAGGAACGGCCAGAGGACAAAGGGCAGCAACGCCGGATCGAAGCCGAACACCACGCCGTCCCCGGTGTTGGCCAAAAACCGCTTGGCCTCGCGCAGCTCGTGGAGCCCGGCACGGTCCAGCGCCTGGTCCACGAGTTCGGGGATCAACCGGCTCACCGGACCGTGCTGCACGGCGGGAAGGCCGGTGAAGTCCTTCGCATCGACGGCGAACAGGGCACGGTAGGGAGGCAGCGGACGGCTCTCGGAGTACGGGGCGGAAACGGGGCTGGACATGCGTGATCTCCTCGTGGAAGGCGGGACGGCGGGACGGTTACGAAGCCGGTGGCCGGCTGATTCGAGGTTCCGTCGGTTCCGTCCGCCCGACTGCACAGTGCAGGGCAGTTCGCGGGTGTCCTACGCCACAGCGTGGGCGCGCTCACCGAGCCGGGGGCGGCGAGAAGGACGACGCGGGCGTGGCTCCCGGGCCGGTCATCGCCCAGTCGCGCAGCGTCTTCATGTCCTTGATGACGATCGTTCTGCGGGCCGTCTCCACCGCCCCGGACTCGCGCAGCCGTTGCAGACCGGTGATGACCGCGTTGCGCGTGACTCCGGTCGCCTGGGCGATCTCCGCCTGGCTCAGGCCAGTCAGCCGTACGACCTCCGATTCGCTTCCTGGCGCGGTGAGTTCGACCAGTCTCAGGAGTGCCCGCGCCAGTCGGGTTACCAGCGGAAGGGTCAGCAGTTCGGTGCGGTGTGTGTCGGACTCCCGCAGCCGGGAGAGAGCCTGGCGCATCAAGTCCATGACGAGCCCGCGCTGTTCGATGAACCGGCGGAACCGCTCGGCCTCCAGCACGACGGCCGTGCAGGGGGTGAGCGCGATTACTTCCGCCGTGCGCGTGGTGCCGTGGAAGACAGACACCTCGCCCAGCAGGTCGCCCGGCCCCCGGAAGGCCAGCCAGGTCACGGCCCCGCCCGGCTCGCGGCACACGACCTTGGCGAGCCCGTCGGTGAGGGCGAGCAGGTGTGTCCCCGCGGACCCCTGCCTCAGCATCACGCTGCGCTCGCGAAAGGTGCGGGTCGCCCCCTGGCCCTTTAGCTCACGCCAAGTCTCGTCCGACAGCACCCGTCGCCTTCCCCCGTGCGCCCTGTACGCGGCCCCGCCCTGCCTCGTCGCGACCTCTTGAGCCGCCCGCCTCCATGAGTTCTACGTCGCCCCGACCGTTTCCGCCGCGATTCGGGCGACCTTGTCCGGTAACGGCTGTCGCCCGAGCACGGGCACGCGGGGCCGGACGATCACGTCCCGGGGGCAGAGCGCGGGACGCCGTGGAAGACCTGCGCGGTGTGCCAGGACCGGTGACGCGCCGCGATCGGGCTCGTGCCCGGCTGGGGGCCGATCAAGGGGCGGCCCGCCAGCGCTGTCACGTGCTCGCGGGCTGCCGGGCTTCGCCCGACGAACTTTTGCGACACCAGGATGCGGTGGCCTTCGCCGACGCCGAGGGCGCCCTTGTCGAACAGCTTGTGATGCAGTGCGCACAGGCACAGCCCGTTGTCGACGTCGTCCGGGCCGTCGAACGCCCACCAGCGCACGTGCGCGGCCTCCAATCCGACCGGCACCGCACCGATTCTGCCGTCGTAGCCGCAGAAGGCGCACTGGTACTCGTAGGCGGTCAGCACCATCTCTCGCATCCGCCGGTCCCGTTGCCGCCGCCCGGCCGGGAGCGGTCCGGACTCCACCGGCTCCAGCTCCAGGCCCACCGCCTCGCGCAGTTCGCCGTGGAGCGACGGCGGGAAGTGCTGATCGAGCAGCACCCGGGCGATCCGGCCGAGCAGCGACGGCTCACGTCGCAGGGCTGCCCGCAGCTCCGGCACCAACCGCCCCGCCGCGCCCGTCGCCCGCAACTCCAGCACCCCGGTGCCGGGACTGCCTGGCCCCCGATCGGTACGTACCTCCCACACCCCGTCGCTGACCAGATGGTGGAAGGGGTAGGCGGGGGTTGTCCTGTTGGCCGGCCCGTACTCGGCGAGCAGCCGCTTCAGATCCTCCTCCACCACGCTGTACCGCAACTCGCCGTCGGCATCCTCCCGGAACCGGCCGAGGGCGTACAGGAGCAACAGAGGCTTGTGCGGAGCCCGTATCCCGTTCCCGGTCCATTGCCGCAGCTTTGCCGCGCGCTCGAGCCAGTCCATGACCGGCGATCGTAGCGACGTCACCGGGAGGGGAGCAGGCAGCCGACCGCGACTGGGAAGGGCGACACACGCAACGTCGAAGGGCCCCACAGCAAGCTGCGGGGCCCTTCGACGTATTGCCCGGTGAGAGCAATGGCGGAGGATACGAGATTCGAACTCGTGAGGGGTTGCCCCCAACACGCTTTCCAAGCGTGCGCCCTAGGCCACTAGGCGAATCCTCCGCGGCAAACAATACAAGACGTTGAAGGGTGCTCGCGAACACGTTCCCCCCGGAGATCGGTTCGAGCTCGCTCAGAGGTCGTCCCTCGGTCGTCCGGGGAGGTTCCGGAGGTGGGGGGAGTGGACCGGCAGGGGTGGGGATCGGCTAAGGTGGGCGTCAGCCCCTCACGTGGCGCTATCTGACTGAACTCCCCCAGGGCCGGAAGGCAGCAAGGGTAGGTCGGCTCTGGCGGGTGCGTGGGGGGCCCTTGCGTTTCCGGGGGTTCCGGGGCCTGCGGTCCGGCCTCCCTGTTCCCGGGCCCTGCGGTTGCCGGGCGTGCGGGGCGGGGGCTTCGACCGGTCGGGGCCGGTTGTCGGTCCGCCCGGATAACCTCGTATGTGTGTCGTCCCTTGCGCTGTACCGCCGCTACCGTCCCGAGTCGTTCGCCGAGGTCATCGGGCAGGAGCATGTCACTGACCCGCTGCAGCAGGCGCTGCGGAACAACCGGGTCAATCACGCGTACCTGTTCAGCGGTCCGCGTGGTTGTGGCAAGACGACCAGTGCGCGCATCCTGGCCCGCTGTCTGAACTGCGAGCAGGGGCCGACGCCCACGCCGTGCGGGGAGTGCCAGTCCTGCCGGGACCTCGCGCGCAACGGACCGGGTTCGATCGACGTGATCGAGATCGACGCCGCATCGCACGGTGGCGTGGACGACGCCCGTGATCTGCGGGAGAAGGCGTTCTTCGGGCCCGCTTCCAGTCGTTACAAGATCTACATCATCGATGAGGCGCACATGGTCACCTCGGCGGGGTTCAACGCCCTGCTGAAGGTGGTCGAGGAGCCGCCGGAGCACCTCAAGTTCATCTTCGCGACCACCGAGCCCGAGAAGGTCATCGGCACGATCCGGTCGCGTACGCACCACTACCCGTTCCGCCTCGTGCCGCCGGGGACGCTGCGCGATTACCTCGCCGAGGTCTGCGGCCGGGAGAACAGCCCCGTCGAGGACGGCGTGCTGCCGCTCGTCGTGCGGGCCGGGGCCGGGTCCGTGCGTGACTCGATGTCGGTGATGGACCAGCTGCTGGCCGGCGCGGGCGACGACGGTGTGACATATGCCATGGCGACCTCGCTGCTCGGCTACACGGACGGCTCGCTGCTCGACTCGGTCGTGGACGCCTTCGCGGCGGGCGACGGGGCCGCGGCGTTCGAGGTCGTGGACCGGGTGATCGAGGGCGGCAACGACCCGCGCCGTTTCGTCGCGGACCTCCTGGAGAGGCTGCGCGACCTGGTGATCCTGGCCGCCGTGCCGGACGCCGGGGAGAAGGGGCTGATCGACGCCCCCGCCGATGTCGTCGAGCGGATGCAGGCCCAGGCGTCCGTCTTCGGCGCCGCCGAGCTGAGCCGCGCCGCCGACCTGGTCAACGAGGGGCTCACGGAGATGCGCGGGGCGACCTCGCCGCGCCTCCAGGTCGAGCTGATCTGCGCCCGGGTACTGCTGCCCGCGGCCTTCGACGACGAGCGTTCGCTGCAGGCCCGGCTCGACCGGCTGGAGCGGGGCGCCTCCTTCGCGACCACGGGCCCGGGGCCCGCCATGGGGTACGTACCCGGTCCGGAGGTGCTGGCCCACGCACCCGTGCCCACGGCGCCCGCGGCCCCCGTCGTGCAGCCCGGCACGGGCCCGGCCGTCGCGAGCGCGACGGTACGGGGCGAAGCCCCGGCCCAGGCTCCCGCACCGGTCCAGGCAGCGCCGCCCGCCCCCGCCCCGGCACCGCAGGCGGCCCCCGTGGCACCGCAGCCGCCCGCCGAGGCGGCCCCGGCTGCCGCGGGCGGTCAGCGCCCCGGTGCCTGGCCCACCGCCGCCGCGCCGGAATCGGGACGGCGCCCCGGCGGCTGGCCGACCGCTTCCGCCCCCGGCCGGCCCGTCCCGCAGTCCGCCCCGGCCGCCGCGCCGGCCCAGGCCGCGCCCTCGGCGCCGGTGCCCGCCGCAGCCGAGCCGAGCCCGGGAATGACCCAGGGTGCCGGCCAGGTGCGGAACATGTGGCCGGACATCCTGGAGGCGGTGAAGAACCGCCGCCGCTTCACCTGGATCCTGCTCAGTCAGAACGCCCAGGTCACCGGCTTCGACGGCACCACCCTCCAGATCGGCTTCCTCAACGCGGGCGCCCGTGACAACTTCGCCAGCAGCGGCAGCGAGGAAGTGCTGAGACAGGCACTCGCCGAGCGGTTCAACGCGCAGTGGAAGATCGAGGCCGTCGTCGACCCGTCGGGCGGCACCGGCGCACCCGTGCAGGCCGGCGGAGGCCGCCCTGCCGCGCCGCCCGCGCAGCAGTACCAGGCCCCTGCGCCCCAGCAGAGTTACGAGTCCCGGCCGGCCGCTTCTCCGCACCAGCAGCACCAGCCTCAGCAGGGTCACCCGCAGCCGCCGGCTTCCGCACCCGCCGCGGCGCCCGCTGCGCAGTCGTACTCCGCACCACCGCAGCAGCAGTACTCCGCGCCCGAGCCCCCGCGTGCGGTCGCCCCCGAGGACGACACCCCCGAGGCCGACGATCCGGACCTCGTCGACTCGGCGCTCTCCGGGCACGACCTGATCGTCCGCGAGCTGGGCGCCACGGTCGTCGAGGAGTTCACAAACGAATAGCGGCGAGCGAATGGCGGCGAGCAGCGGCGAACGGCGGGCGACGGCGGGGGCGAGTTCCGGGCGGGCCGTGGCTCCCGCGCCGGCGGTCCGGGGTGTCCACGTAGCGGTGTCCGTCAAGGGCGCCGCGCCCCGGCGGCTAGGCTGCACCCCGTGAAGGTCCTCGTCATCGGCGGCGGCGCCCGCGAACACGCCCTGTGCCGCTCTCTGTCCCTCGACCCCGACGTCACCGCTCTGTACTGCGCTCCCGGCAACGCCGGTATCGCGGAGGTGGCCGAACTGCACCCGGTCGACGCCCTCGACGGCGACGCCGTCGCGCGCCTCGCCGCCGACCTGGGCGCCGAGCTGGTGGTCGTCGGCCCGGAGGCGCCGCTCGTCGCCGGGGTCGCCGACGCCGTGCGCGCCGCGGGCATCCCCTGCTTCGGCCCCTCCGGCGAGGCGGCCCAGCTGGAGGGCTCCAAGGCGTTCGCCAAGGACGTGATGGCCGGGGCAGGCGTCCCGACCGCCCGTAGCTACGTCTGCACCACCCCCGCCGAGATCGACGCCGCCCTCGACGCCTTCGGTGCCCCGTACGTCGTCAAGGACGACGGTCTCGCCGCCGGCAAGGGCGTCGTCGTCACCGACGACGTCGAGGCGGCCCGCGCCCACGCCCTGGCCTGCGACCGCGTGGTCATCGAGGAGTTCCTCGACGGCCCCGAGGTGAGCCTCTTCGCGATCACGGACGGCACCACCGTGCTGCCGCTCCAGCCCGCGCAGGACTTCAAGCGCGCCCTGGACGACGACGAGGGCCCGAACACCGGCGGAATGGGCGCGTACTCCCCGCTCCCGTGGGCCGACCCCAAGCTGGTCGACGAGGTCATGGAGTCGGTGCTCCAGCCGACCGTCGACGAACTCCGCCGCCGCGGCACCCCGTTCTCCGGGCTGCTGTACGCGGGCCTCGCGATCACCTCGCGCGGCGTCCGGGTGATCGAGTTCAACGCCCGCTTCGGCGACCCCGAGACCCAGGTGGTCCTGGCCCGCCTGAAGACCCCGCTGGCCGGTGTCCTGTTCGGCTCCGCCAACGGCACGCTCGACGAACTGCCCCCGCTCAAGTGGCGCGACGACGCCGCCGTCACCGTGGTCATCGCCTCGCACAACTACCCGGGCACGCCGCGCACGGGCGACCCGATCGAGGGGCTCGACGACGTGGTGGCGCAGGACGCCCCGCACGCGTACGTCCTGCACGCGGGCACCAGGCGGGAAGGCGACGCGATCGTCAGCGCGGGCGGCCGGGTGCTGTCCGTGACCGCGACCGGCAAGGACCTCGCGGGCGCCCGGGAGCGCGCCTACACGGCGGCGGCCCGCATCCGTCTCGACGGCTCGCACCTCCGTACGGACATCGCCCGGAAGGCCGCAGAGGGCTGAGCCCGCCCTCCGGGGCTCCGGGGCCAGGGGGCCCGGGAGCCGACCGTACGCCTCCCCGCGTCGCACGCAACGACGTGCCTGCGACGCGCTGACAAGCACCGACGCGCCGCTGCCCCATGGACAGCGGCGCGTCAGCACCTTTGCCCAAAGCCATTCCATCGAGTGACGACTGCGCCATCCGGATGACGCCCGCCGAGGCCCCAACTAGGGTGCGGCGCAAGCATTCCGGCACTTGGCCCACTGGCATTGCGATGTCAGTGACGGGTGCCACAGTGGGGGAGTGAGCAACACCGCCGCGGGGGCAGAGGGGGTGACGTCCGGACGTGTCCGGCACCGGTACAAGTGAGGAGCTGGGTGCGCTGAGTGCGCGTGCCCGAGCTCACGCCGTGCTGCGCATCCGCGGCAGGGCAGCAGCCGTGGCGATCCTGCCGGCGGCGGTGGCCGTCGTGCTGCTGGTGGCGGGTGCCCAGGGCCTCGCCGTGGGCAGCGGCTGGGACAAGGCGCGCTGGGCGGTGACGGCCTTCGCGGTCGTCGTGCTGCTCATCGCCGCAGCGGTCGCGGTCGCGGTCGTACGGGCGAGGCCGGCGGTCAGCCCGACCGTCCCGCTCCCGGAGAAGGCCGCCCCCGATCTCTACCGCCTGGTCAGGGACCTGGCCGACCGGCTCGGGGTTCCGGCGCCCTCGGCGATAGCCCTGACGCCCGACTGCGACAGCTGGCTGGAGGACCGCACCCACCCCTCGGCGCAGCTCCTGGCGGGTGCCGGCCCAGATCCGGCCGCGCATTCCGCGACCCGGTCCCGCCGCCGGGTCCAGGCGACTCCGGTGCTGGTCATCGGTTCGCCGTTCCTGTGGTGGATGCGGGTCGCCGAGCTACGGGCGGTACTCGCCCCGGTCGTCGCGGGCACCGGCCCGTCCGCGCACCCCGACATAGCCGCCGCCCGCCGTTTCGTACGGGGGCTCGACGGAGCGGTCGCCGACGCCGCCGCACCCGTGGCGGGTCCGCTGGCCGGGCCGCGCAGAGTGCACCGCGCCTTCGTCGGCCGGATCGCCAGGCTGCTGCTGCGCAGCTGCCGAGGCCACGCCGCCGAGATGGAGCGGAGCGTCGCCGCCGCGGCGTCGGTCCGTGCACAGGGTGTGGATTACGGTCTGCGGATCGTCGCCCAGGAGCAGGTCGGCCTCGCCTACGCGGGCTGGGACCGGCTGCTCACCCGGGTCGCCCTGCCCGCCTGGCGGATGGGCCGCTGGCCGTCCCGGCTGGACGCGGGCGTGGTGTCCGCCCTCACAGAGCTGTCCCGGCGCGACCGGCTCGCCGACGGTTTCGCCTCGCGGCTCGGCGAGCGCCCCGCCTGCGACCTCCTCGAGGAGCCGGGCGCGGCCGACGAGGCGGCTTCGCTGCTGGCGGCCCGCCTGTTCCACGGCGGCCCGGCCTGTACGGGGCCGGACTGGTCGCCGGTCGACTGGCAGCAGTACCCGGAAGAGGTCGTCGACCGTAAGTGGCGTACCGAGGCCGCCCGCCTGCACCGTGTCCTCGACGCGATGGCCTCCGCGCCCACCCCGGCCGGCGCGCCGCTCACCCCGGCCGACGCACCCACCCCGTCGGGCGCACCCGCCACGCCCACGACAGGTCCCACCCCCTGCGGCCCCGACCGCTTTGATGGCTCCCACGCCCCGCGTGACGACCGCCACCCGTCCAGCAACCCCCCCAGCACCCCCGCCGCCCCCAGCACCCCCTCCCGCCCCGTCGCCTGCTCCATCGACGCCGGGATGCCCACGCTGGCCCGCGTCGTCGAGCATCTGGCAGGCCGGGCCGGGGGCAGCGAGGAGCTTGCCGCGGGGATCAGCGCCGCGGTGGCCCGTGAGGAGGCCGCGGAGCAGCAGCACCGGGCCGCTGCCGCCTCCGGCCGGTCGGGCGCCCCGTCCGCCGCCGGCGCCGACGGGGACGTCCTGGACGTCTGGGGCCCCGACCCCCTCCCGCTCTTCCAGCTCCAGCCGCCCCGCACGGGTACGGAGCTGCTCGCCGACCACGTCGCGGCCATGGTCTGCTGCGCCGCGGTGGACACGGCGGGCGCGGCGCCCGGACTCGACTGGCTCGACGGCCCCGCACTGCTGATCGAGGGCGAGCGTCGGGCGGACCTGGGCAGTCCGGTCCTGAGCCTGGTCGAGGACGGGGACGCGGAACCGCTGCGGTCCTGGCTCGCTTCCATCGGTGTACGCACCGACAAGCCCGTCCGCCTCGTCTGAACCACAGGCCCCGGCGGTCACGCCACAAGCACCACAGACACCCCAACGTCGGGAATAGTGCGTTCCGTTCACGTCAATTCGCGACGAACGGTGACGGAGTGCGTGCGTTATGTGATGTGCTGGGGATCGACGCTGACGGTCGGCGCATCGCTGTTGGCGCATTGATGACGCATGACCACGGGCGATCGACCGCCGGAGACCGCCCGTCGGCCACCGACCATCCACTGTTGTCTCGGGGGACTTGAGGGAGGGAAACGGTATGGGGGCGGAGCAGATTCGACGATGGGAGTCGGGTGCCCTCGCGCATGCCGTCTCCGACCCCTTCGGTCAGGGCCCCCTGCCCTGGCTGCGCGGCAGCGAGAACTACTTCGACGACACCGGGCACGTCGTCCCCTGGTACGCCGACCCCGCCCTGGCCCGCTCCCCCGACGGCGGCACGCGCACGGCCGACGACGTGCACCGTCAGATCAAGGGTTTCATCTCCACGGGTGCCGCGGCCCCCGGTGAGGCGATCGACTTCCACATCACCGTGGACCCGCCCCAGCAGTTCTCCGTGGACATCTACCGCATCGGCCACTACGGCGGCGACGGCGCCGCCCAGATCACCACGAGCCCCCGGCTCTCCGGCATCGTCCAGCCCGCGCCGCTCACCGCCGACCGCACGGTCTCCTGCCACCACTGGTGGCAGTCCTGGCGGCTCCAGATCCCCACGTACTGGTCGATCGGCGCGTACGTGGCCGTGCTCACCACCGTGGACGGATACCGCTCCCACATCCCGTTCACCGTCCGCGACGACCAGCCGGCCGATCTGCTGCTGGTCCTTCCGGACATCACCTGGCAGGCGTACAACCTCTATCCGGAGGACGGCCGCACCGGCGCCAGCCTCTACCACGCCTGGGACGAGCAGGGCTGTCTCCTGGGCGAGGAGGACGCCGCGGTCACCGTCTCCTTCGACCGCCCCTACGCGGGCGCCGGCCTGCCGCTCCACGTCGGTCATGCCTACGACTTCATCCGGTGGGCCGAGCGGTACGGCTACGACCTCGCGTACGCCGACACCCGGGACCTGCACGCGGGCCGCGTCGATCCGGCCCGCTACCGGGGCCTGGTCTTCCCCGGTCACGACGAGTACTGGTCCGTGCCCATGCGCCGTACGGCCGAAAGCGCCCGCGACGGCGGCACCTCGCTGGTATTCCTCTCCGCCAACACCATGTACTGGCAGGTCAGCCTGTCCCCGTCGCCTTCCGGCGTCCCGGACCGCCTGCTCACCTGCCGCAAGCGCCGCGGCCCCGGGAAACCCGCCCTGTGGCGCGAGATCGACCGCCCCGAGCAGCAACTCCTCGGGATCCAGTACGCGGGCCGGGTCCCCGATCCGCACCCCCTGGTCGTACGGAACGCCGAGCACTGGCTCTGGGAGGCGACGGGCGCGGGCGAGGGCGACGAGCTCGACGGCCTGGTCGCCGGCGAGGCCGACCGCTACTTCCCGCGCACCGCACTCCCCGAACACGAGAACCGCATCCTGCTCGCCCACTCCCCGTACCTGGACAGCGAAGGCGTCAAACGCCACCAGGAGACATCCGTGTACCGCGCCCCGTCCGGGGCGATCGTCTTCGCCTCGGGCACCTTCGCCTGGTCCCCGGCACTGGACCGCCCCGGCCATGTGGACGCCCGCATCCAGCGGGCCACCGCCAACCTCCTCGACCGCATCTGCAAGCGCGACTGAGCCCGGCTCGCCGCAACGCCGGCCGGGGCCAGGGAAGTCGGCGCCACGGACGCCCCCGCTCCATCCCATCGCACCCCGATACGGGAGAATCGGAACGACTCCTGGATCAACCTACGCGGAGGCAGCGTGTCCGGATTTGTAGAAAAGCCCGAGCCGGTGCAGGTCCCGGGCCTCACCCACCTGCACACCGGCAAGGTGCGCGACCTGTACCGGAACGAGGCGGGCGACCTCGTCATGGTCGCCAGCGACCGCATGTCCGCGTACGACTGGGTCCTGCCGACCGAGATCCCGGACAAGGGCCGAGTGCTCACCCGGCTCTCGCTCTGGTGGTTCGACCAGCTCGCCGACCTCGTACCGAACCACGTCCTGTCCACGGAGCTCCCCGCCGGGGCCCCCGCGGACTGGGCCGGCCGCACCCTGATCTGCAAGTCGCTGCGGATGGTCCCGGTCGAGTGCGTCGCCCGCGGCTACCTCACCGGCTCCGGCCTCGTCGAGTACAACGAGTCCCGCACGGTCTGCGGTCTCGAGCTGCCCGAGGGACTCGTCGACGGCTCCGAGCTCCCGGCACCGATCTTCACTCCCGCCACCAAGGCGGCCGTCGGCGACCACGACGAGAACGTGAGCTTCGAGGAAGTGGCCCGCCAGATCGGCGAGGAGACCGCCGGCCGGCTGCGCAGGGCCACGCTGGACGTCTACGGCAGGGCACGCGACATCGCGCGCGAGCGCGGCATCATCCTCGCCGACACCAAGTTCGAGTTCGGCTTCGCGCCCACCGCCGACGGCGGCGAGGAGCTGATCATCGCGGACGAGGTGCTGACCCCGGACTCCTCGCGCTTCTGGCCCGCGGCCACCTGGGAGCCGGGCCGGCCCCAGCCCAGCTACGACAAGCAGTTCGTACGTGACTGGCTGACCTCGCCGGCCTCCGGCTGGGACCGCAAGAGCGAGCAGCCGCCGCCGGCGCTGCCCCCGGAGATCGTGGACGCGACCCGGGCGAAGTACCTGGAGGCGTACGAACTCCTCACCGGTACGCCCTGGCAGTAGGACTGCCCGACGAACACGAAGAAGCCCCCGGCCGGAAGGCCGGGGGCTTCTTGCTGAACCGAGCGGACGACCAGGTTCGAACTGGCGACCTCAACCTTGGCAAGGTTGCGCTCTACCAACTGAGCTACGTCCGCAAGCGCCGAAGCGCGAGAACCACTATACCCATCCGCGCTGCCGTGCGAGACGCACCGCGGCATGGCGATTCTCCGCTCCGAGCTTCGAGGCGGCCGCGGAGAGGTAATTCCGTACGGTTCCCTGCGACAGCGAAGCCCGCTCCGCGATCTCCGCGACGGGCGCCCCGTCCGCCGCCAACTCCAGTACCTCGGTCTCCCGCGCGGTCAGCGGAGAGTCCCCGGCGGAGATCGCGTCGGCCGCCAACTCCGGGTCCACATAACGGTTTCCGGCATGCACGGTGCGGATGATCCCGGCCAGCTGCCGGGCGCTGACGGTCTTCGGCACGAAGGCCCGCACGCCCGCCGCGAGCGCCCGCTTGAGGTGTCCGGGCAGGCCGTGACTGGTCACGATCATCGTCCGGCAGCCGGGCAGTTCGGCCCGCAGAGATGTGGCGACACTCACACCGTCGGCGCCCGGCATCTCCAGATCGAGGACCGCAACATCGGGCCGGTGGGCCCGAGCCATGGCCAGGGCCTCCGGGCCGGTCGCGGCCTCCGCGACCACCACGAGGTCGTCCTCCAGAGCCAGCAGCGCGGCCAGTGCGCCCCGGATCAGGTGCTCGTCGTCGGCGAGCAGCACCCGTACGGTCGTCATCGTCGTTCCTCCTGAAGGGCGGGTGCCTCCCGGGCGGCAGGTGGCTTGTCGAGGCGGCCCGGAGACGCCGCCCCCGGCCCGAGCGGAGACGCCGCCCCCGGCCCGAGCGGGATCGTAGCCGTGAGCCGGAACAGGCCGTTCCCCGCCGGGCCCGCGTCCAGCGAACCGTCGACCACCCGCAACCGCTCCCGCAGCCCCGCGAGCCCGGAACCGCCCGGTCCCGAGCCGTCGCCCGCCCCGGAACTCCCGCCCTGCCCCGCGTCGGCCACCGCCGCCCCGTCGTTCTCCACCAGCAGCACGACCGCGTCCGCCGAGGCTCCGAGCCGGATCGTGCAGTGGCGCGGATCGCCGTGCCGCAGCACATTGGTCGCCGCCTCCCGCACGACCCAGCCGAGCGCCGACTGCACGGGCGCGGGCAGCCGGTCGCCGGCGTCGCCCGTCACCTCGCACCCGATCCCGGCCGCACTCAACACCCCCCGGGCACCGGCCAGTTCCGTACTCAGATCGGCCTCCCGGTATCCCCGTACGACATCGCGCACCTCCTGCTGCGAGGTGCGGGCTATCCGCTGCACCTCGACCATCTGGTCCACCGCCTCCGGCCTGCCGCGCTGGGCCAGCTCCACGGCCAGCTCGCTCTTCAGCGCGATCACGGCGAGATTGCGGCCCAGCACGTCGTGCAGGTCCCGCCCGAACCGCAGCCGCTCCTCGGCGACCGCGAGCCGGGCCTGGAGATCCCGGGCCTCCTCGGCCTGCCACATCACACTCAGGCTCCAGGCGCTGGGCCGTACGGAGATCAGGACGAGCACGCAGCCGAAGAGCGAGGCCGGCACCACCCCCGCCAGTGTCCCGCCCCGCACCCCGACCGCGGCGAAGACGCCGACGCCCAGCGCGGTGACGGCGAGCGACTGGATCAGGAACGTGCGGACCGGCACCAGCAGGGTCTGCGTTATCGCGAACGCCACCGGCGCGTTCGAGGCCATGATGAGCAGCCCGGCATCCTCGATACCGTCCACCCTTGCCATCGTCGCCAGCAGCCCCAGGCTCACCATCAGCAGAACCAGGGGCGGCAGCTGCCGCCGCCGGGGAAAGACGGCGGTGCCGAGATAGTGCGCGAACGACAGCTGGACGTTGCGGTTGCTCAGCAGGCACTGCACCAGGCTCACGAGCAGCAGTGCCACGCCCAGGGCGATCGGCAGCGGCGCTTGGCGGATGTCCGACTCGAAGGGGGGCAGCTGCCACGCAAGGGTGAAGAGCCACGGCATCACCGAGAGGGTCACCCGCGAGTACAGATCGATCCGCTCCAGCTTGCTGCGCTTCTGCCACCTGCGGCGCCAGCCCCGCACGAGCACCGACACGGCACGTCCCCCTCAGCGTCGCGGATCCCAGCGGAACCACCGCTGCACAGCAAACACGGCGAACCCGGTCCAGGCCAGCCCGGTCATGGCGGCCACGAGCAGGTCGGAGCCGCCGGTCCCGCCCAGCCAGCCCGTCCGCACGAGCGTCATCACCCCGGTCACCGGCAGCAGTTCGCACACGGACGCCATCGGGTCGGGCATGATCTCCAGCGGCACGAAGAGCCCCGAGCCCATCATCGAGACGAAGAACAGCGGGAGGGTGGTGAGCTGCGAGGTCTGCACGGTGCGGGTCACCGCGGAGGTGGCCGCGGCCAGTACCGCCAGCAGCACCACGCCCAGCAGCAGGCCCGCCAGGAGCAGTTCGGGCCGCTGCGGCGCGGCGAGGCCGAAGAAGGCCGTCCCCGCCACCACGATCACCACGGTCTGGGCCAGGGCCAGCGCGACCGACGGCAGGGCGGTCCCGAGGAGGATCTCCCGGTCGGTGACCTCGCCGGTACGCAGCCGCTTCAGGACGAGGTCCTCGCGCCGCGCCACATAGGACGAGACCAGGTTCATGTAGACGGCCTGGATCAGCACGATGCCGATGCCGCCGCTGAGCGCGGCCGCGGCGACGGACAGGCCGGTCCCGTCGAGAACGGACTGCTTCAGCGTCGACTTCATCGCAAGGACCATGGCGGCGGGCATCAGCAGCGAGACGAACACCGCCGTCCGGTTGCGGGCGAGCAGGGCGACCTCGGCGCGCCCGAGAGCGGTCAGCCGACCCCGGAGCGTCGTGCCGGGCGCCGTGCCCGTTCCGGCCGCGCCGGTCGTCGCACCAGTCGCACCGGTCGCACCAGTCGCGCTGTTCGCACCGGTCGCACCGGTCGCGCCGGCCGTGCCGGTCGTCATCACGCAGCCACCTTTTCGGATTCCGAGGCGCTCTGCGCGATGTCGAGAAACGCCTCTTCGAGAGAGGCCGAGCGGGCATCGAGGCCCAGCAGCCGGACGTCCGACTCCCTTGCCCAGGTCAGCAGTTCGTCCAGGGACTCCTGCAAGCGGTGGGTACGGATCTCGATCCGGTGGCCCGCGGCGGCTGCCCGCAGTCCCAGTGGGAGCCGGGCCGCCGGCACTCCCTCCGGCAGCTCGAACCGGATGCGGGCGGGGCGGGCGGCCGTCACCTCGGCGGTGGTGCCCGCCGTCACTATCCGTCCCCGGTGCATGATCGCCAGCCGGTCGGCGAGCGTCTCGGCCTCTTCCAGGTAATGCGTGGTGAGCAGGACGGTGGTGCCGCCGTCCCGCAGCTCGCGGACCAACTCCCAGGTGTCCCGCCGTCCTTCGGCGTCGAGCCCGGTGGTCGGCTCGTCCAGGAACAGCACCTCGGGCCGCCCGAGCAGGGCCAGCGCCAGGTCGAGACGGCGCCGCTCGCCACCGGAGAGCTGCTTGACCCGCACCCGCGCCCGATGGCCGAGCCCGACCAGCTCCAGCGCCTCACCGGCCGGGCGCGCGCCGCTGGTGCAGCCCGCCCACATCCGTACAGTCTCGGTGACCGTCAGCTCGGACGGGAAGCCGCCTTCCTGGAGCATCACCCCGATCCGCGGCCGGACGGCGGCGCGCTCGCGGAACGGGTCGTGCCCGAGCACCCGGACCGTGCCGCCGTCGGGCGCGGCCAGGCCCTCCAGCAGCTCGACGGTGGAGGTCTTCCCGGCGCCGTTCGTACCGAGCAGGGCAAAGAGCTCGCCGCGCGCGACCGAGAAGGAGACACCGGCCACGGCCTCGAAGCCGCCCGCATAACGCCGCCGCACACCGGCTGCCTCGATCACCGGACCGGAGGCGGTCGTGACGGACGGGGAGACGGAGGTGGATGCGGATGCGGAAGTGGATGCGGCGGGTGCCTCAGTCCGGTCCGCGCGGTTGCCCGGGATGTCGTCGCTGGTCATGACTACAGATTTCCGCGGGACCGGCGACGCGATCAGTGCGAGCTGTCATCACTGCTCATGACAAACGTCATGTGGGGGCAGGCACGACGAAGGCCCTGGTCGATATCGACCAGGGCCTTCAATTCGATCAAGAGCGGACGACGAGATTCGAACTCGCGACCCTCACCTTGGCAAGGTGATGCTCTACCAACTGAGCCACGTCCGCATTGCTGCCGCTCATTGTACTCCTCGAAAGGAGTTCGTCGGGCGGTGCGAGCATCACTCTACCCGATCCACCGGAGTGGTCGATAAGAACGATGCAGAGCGGGTGACAGGAATTGCACACTGCGCCTTCCCCCTGGAAGGGGGATGTTCTGCTACTGAACTACACCCGCACGCTGCGTGAGGTTCGGCTTTGCGGCCTTGCCCCTCGGCGTGCTCCAGACTTTAGCCGACCTGCGGGGGTGTAGCGCAAGTCGGTGCCCGCAGGGTGTCGCCGGCGGGGGTGCCGGGGGCCCTGCCGGCCGGTCAACTCGCTTCGCGGAACGCCTCGTAGACCTTCTTGGGGATCCGGCCGCGGGCCGGTACTTCCATCTGGTGCGAGCGCGCCCAGGCGCGCACGGCCGCCGGGTCGGGAGCGAGGGAAGTGTGCCGGTACGACACCGGGGTCCTGCCGTGCTTGCCGGCGTTTGTCTGCTTTCGGCCCGCCGCCATGTACGGCGCGAGGGCCTTGCGCAGTTTCTTTGCATTGGACGTATTGAGGTCGATCTCGTACGACTTCCCGTCCAGGGCGAAGGTGACCGTTTCCGCCGCTGCTCCCCCGTCGATGTCGTCGGAGAGCGTGACCACTACGCGCTGAGCCACGGATATCGGTCCTTTCCTACGGTATCGGCGCGTCCGGTGTGCGCTGATACCGGCCTTCCGGCAGGTAGGCGGATACGGCGTCGACGGGTTGCCGACTGTTTAGGGTCGATGCTGCATTCCCCGGTAATCATTTGTACAGCGGCGGGTGCCGCATTGTGAAGTCCATGCAATTACCTCCGCGTGTCAGCCTTCTATGTGTGCTGGTGGTGAGGATTTTTTTGCAGGACTTTCCCCATGTGTTGTCGCGTCCGATATCTGGGCGTGATCAAGGTTCTTGATATCTACCCGCGTAGAATTTCTGGCCAGGTAGGCTGAGGGGACCTGCGGGGGTCTGGGGAGCCCCCCGGAGAAACAGCCGCACCACACCACCACCGGGAGTGCCAGTGGCACGCGTCGTAGTCGACGTCATGCTCAAGCCCGAGATCCTCGACCCGCAGGGACAGGCGGTGCAGCGTGCACTGCCCCGTCTCGGCTTCGAGGGAATCGCGGACGTACGTCAGGGAAAGCGTTTCGAGCTCGAGGTAGAGGGGCCGGTCGACGACGCCGCCCTCGGCCGTATTCACGAGATGGCCGAGACTTTCCTCGCCAACACCGTCATCGAGGACTTCACCGTGAAGGTGGAGAAGGCCGAGGAGCCGAAGTGACTGCTCGTATCGGAGTCGTCACCTTTCCCGGCACGCTCGACGACAAGGACAGCCTGAGGGCCGTGCGGGTCGCGGGCGCCGAACCCGTATCGCTGTGGCACCGCGACAAGGACCTGCACCAGGTCGACGCGGTCATCCTGGCGGGCGGCTTCTCCTACGGCGACTACCTGCGGGCCGGAGCCATCTCCCGCTTCTCGCCGGTCATGGAGACCGTCATCGAGCAGGCGAAGGCGGGGATGCCGGTCCTCGGCATCTGCAACGGATTCCAGATCCTGACCGAGGCACATCTGCTGCCCGGCGCGATGCTGCGCAACAACCACCTGCACTTCATCTGCCGTGACCAGAAGCTGCGCGTCGAGAACGCGGAGACCGCCTGGACCTCGGACTACTCCGCGGGCCAGGAGATCTCCGTACCGCTCAAGAACATGGACGGGCGCTACGTCGCCGAAGAGCGGGTGCTCGACGAGCTGGAGGCGGAGGGCCGGGTCGCCTTCCGCTACCTGGACAGGAACCCCAACGGCTCGCTGCGGGACATCGCCGGCATCACCAACGCCGCAGGCAATGTCGTCGGCCTGATGCCGCACCCGGAGCACGCCGTCGAGCCGCTGATCGGAACCGGCCGCACCGACGGTCTCGGTTTCTTCACCTCGATCATCAAGAAGCTGGTCAACGCATGAGCCTGGATACGGTCAAGCACGCGGCCGAGACCCCGGACGTCGCGCAGCCCTGGAAGGAGCTCGGCCTCAAGGAGGACGAGTACGCCCGGATCCGCGAGATCCTGGGCCGCCGTCCCACCGGCGCCGAGCTCGCCATGTACTCCGTGATGTGGTCCGAGCACTGCTCGTACAAGAGCAGCAAGGTCCACCTCAAGCAGTTCGGCGAGAAGGTCCCCGCCAACGACGCGATGCTCGTCGGCATCGGCGAGAACGCCGGTGTCGTCGACGTCGGTCAGGGGTACGCGGTCACCTTCAAGGTCGAGTCGCACAACCACCCCTCGTACATCGAGCCCTACCAGGGCGCGGCCACCGGCGTCGGCGGCATCGTCCGCGACATCCTCGCCATGGGTGCCCGCCCGGTCGCCGTCGTCGACCCGCTGCGGTTCGGCGCGGCCGACCACCCCGACACCAAGCGCGTCCTTCCGGGCGTCGTCGCGGGCATCGGCGGCTACGGCAACTGCCTGGGTCTGCCGAACATCGGCGGCGAGGTCGTCTTCGACGCCTGCTACCAGGGCAACCCGCTCGTCAACGCCGGCTGCATCGGTGTGATGAAGCACGAGGACATCCACCTGGCGAAGGCCTCGGGCCCCGGCAACAAGGTGATCCTCTACGGCGCCCGCACCGGCGGCGATGGCATCGGCGGCGTCTCCGTGCTTGCCTCGGAGACCTTCGAGTCGACCGGTCCGGCCAAGCGCCCGGCCGTCCAGGTCGGCGACCCGTTCCAGGAGAAGCTCCTCATCGAGTGCACCCTGGAGATCTTCAAGGAGAAGCTCGTCGCGGGCATCCAGGACCTCGGCGGCGCCGGGCTCTCCTGTGCCACGTCCGAGCTGGCCTCCGCCGGATCCGGCGGCATGCGCGTCGAGCTGGACACCGTGCCGCTGCGCGACTCCTCCCTCTCGCCCGAGGAAATCCTCATGAGCGAGTCGCAGGAGCGCATGTGCGCGATCGTCGAGCCGCAGCACGTCGAGCGCTTCCTGGAGATCTGCGAGAAGTGGGACGTCATCGCCACCGTCATCGGTGAGGTGACCGAGGGCTCCCAGCTGGAGATCTTCTGGCACGGCGAGCAGATCGTCGACGTGCCGCCGCGGTCCGTCGCCCACGAGGGCCCGACGTACCACCGTCCGTTCGCCCGCCCGTCCTGGCAGGACGCGCTCCAGGCCGACGACGCGGGCAAGCTGGCCCGGCCGGCGAACGGCGCGGAGCTGCGCGAGCAGGTCCTCAAGCTGGTCGCCTCGCCGAACCAGGCGTCGAAGTCCTGGATCACGGACCAGTACGACCGGTTCGTGCAGGGCAACACCGTGCTCGCGATGCCCGAGGACGCCGGCATGGTCCGGATCGACGAGAAGTCGAACCTGGGCGTGGCCATGGCGACCGACGGCAACGGCCGGTACGCCAAGCTCGACCCGTACACCGGCGCGCAGCTCGCGCTGGCGGAGTCGTACCGCAATGTCGCCGCCTCCGGCGCCAAGCCGCTGGCCATCTCGGACTGCCTGAACTTCGGCTCGCCCGAGGACCCGGACGTCATGTGGCAGTTCGCCGAGGCCACCCGTGGTCTCGCGGACGGCTGCCTGGAGCTGGGCACCCCGGTCACCGGTGGCAACGTCTCGCTGTACAACCAGACCGGTGAGACGGCGATCCACCCGACGCCGGTCGTGGCCGTGCTCGGCGTGATCGACGACGTCAACCGGCGTACGCCGGTCGCCTTCGCGGAAGAGGGCCAGCTCCTCTACCTGCTGGGCGACACGCGTGAGGAGTTCGGCGGCTCGGCCTGGTCCGAGGTCATTCACAATCACCTCGGCGGCATGCCGCCCAAGGTCGACCTGGGCCGCGAGAAGCTGCTCGGCGAGATCCTGATCTCGGCCTCCCGCGACGGCATGATCGACGCGGCGCACGACCTCTCCGACGGCGGTCTGATCCAGGCGGTCACCGAGTCCTGCCTGCGCGGCGGGAAGGGTGCCCGGCTGGTCGTGCCGGACGGTCTGGACGCGTTCACGTTCCTCTTCTCCGAGTCGGCGGGGCGCGCGATCGTCTCGGTGCCTCGGAGCGAGGAGCTCCGCTTCAACGACATGTGCGGTGCGCGGGGTCTGCCCGTCGCCCGGATCGGTGTCGTGGACGGCGCGGAGATCGAGGTCCAGGGTGAGTTCAGCATTCCGCTGGACGAGCTGCGTACGGCGCACGAGGCGACCATTCCGGCTCTGCTCGCCTGACGTACCCGTTCCTGTCGAGGACGGCCCCGCCCTGTTCATGGGCGGGGCCGTCCTCGTATCGTCAGGTGCGGGAATTCCGGCGGAATTCCGTTTCATCGGTGGAGCGGGGTGAGTGGCTCCGTCGGTTGCTGCGGCGTGGTGAATTCGGCGGTATTGGTGTCTGCCGCTTCCGGCTTCGGTTCCGGTTCGCGCCGGGACGGCAGCCGGGTCGCCAGAACGGTCGCCAGGAGCATCACCCCGGTCGCGGCCCAGAAGACCACATTCGTCGAGGCGACAAAGGCCTCCAGCGCCTGCTGGTGGGCGTGGCCGGTCAGCCGGCCCATGGTGCTGGTCGTGCCGCCGGGGCCGCGGGCCGCGTAGACCCTGCTGAGTACCGTGCCGAAGAGCGCGGCGCCCAGCGCGCCGCCGAGGTTCTGGAAGAACCGGACGCCCGTCGTGGCCACGCCCAACTGCTCGGCAGGCGCGGTGTCCTGGACCAGTTGGACCAGCTGGCCCATGAGCTGCCCGAAGCCGATGCCCATCAGCAGCAGCGCGGCGCGCACGGTCCAGAGGCTGGTGTCGGTGGAGAGCGTGGCGAGGAGGGCCAGGGCGGCGGACGCGCAGGCCGTGCCGCTGAGGACGAAGGCCTTCTGCGACCAGCCGGCCGCGGCCGGCCTTTCGGAGAGCAGTCCGACAGCCGTCATCCCGATCGCCATCGGGATCAGACAGAGCCCGGCCGACGAGGCGGCGATCCCCCGTACGGCCTGGAGATGGTGTTCGTGTCGAACACGGCCGGCAGGATCGTGGCGATGCAGAGCACGAAACCTATGACGCGCTGACGGTGGGTCATGGCTGCTGAACTGACTGTGGGCATGACGGGCTCCCCCTCCCCAGCGACGTGCTGCCGCTGTGGCCGGGCACCACCCTGGCCCATAAAAATGTAGCGAGTCAAGAATTCATCTGGGATCAACATTCATCCTGGTACAGTGACGTCATGACCGAGGGGATGAGCCTGCGCGAGCGCAAGAAGCTCCAGACGCGGCACCGCTTGCTGGCCGCGGCCACCGAACTCTTCGCCGAGCGAGGCTTCGACAAGGTCTCGGTCGCCGAGATCGCGGAGGCGGCCGAGGTGTCGAAGATGACC
The DNA here is from genome assembly GCF_044765565.1 of Streptomyces sp. NPDC102437. NCBI lineage: Bacteria > Bacillati > Actinomycetota > Actinomycetes > Kitasatosporales > Streptomycetaceae > Streptomyces > Streptomyces sp. NPDC102437. The sequence goes on from NZ_JBIWKI010000015.1 coordinate 151,022, forward strand.
GTCTTCAACTACTTCGCCGGCAAGGAGGACCTGGTCCTCGCTCCCATGGAGGAGCACGTCGGCGATGTCGCGCGCACGGTACGGGACCGGGCCCCCGGCGAATCCGCCCTGGCCGCAGTGCGCGGACAGTTCCTGGCCGCCGTCGAGCAGCGCGATCCCTCGGTCGGAATGAGCGACCTGCCGGTGGTACTCGGAGTGCGCCGGCTGATCCAGGAGACCCCGGCGCTGCTCACCCGGGCCCACGCGTTCTCCATGCGCTCCTTCGACCTGCTCGCCGAAGTGCTGGTCGAGGAGGGGGAGGAGCCGGCCATCGCGCGGGTCGCGGGCGCCCAGCTGATCGGCACCCGCAACGCCCTCATCCACGCGAACCAGCAGCGGCTGCTGGCGGGGGATTCGGCGGACGCGATCGCCGCGGACGCCGCCGCGCTCGCCGAGCGCGGTTTCGCCCTGCTCGCCGGTGGCCTGGGCGACTTCGCGATCCGGCGCTGAGGCCGCCCGCCCGGCTCGGCAGCCCTCAGGCCGACCGGCCTTAGGCTCACGGACATGCCGCCGTCCCAGAAACGTGCCCGCCGCTACGACCCGGTCAAGACCCGTGCCGCGGTGCTGGCCCAGTTCGCCCACGTACGGGAAGCCGTCCGCACCCTGACGCCCGAACAGCTCGCGCAGCCGACCCGGCTCGGTGACTGGACCGTGCGCGAACTGGCCGTACACCTGACCATGGCGCTCTCCGGCCTCACCCGGCATCTGGAGCTGCCGGAACCCGCCGCGGCGAAAGCCGGCCTCACGCTCGTCCAGTGGCCGCTCGCGACCGCGGACCGGGCGGCCGGCATCGCCGACGACACCAGGACGCTCGCCGTGGACCGCCCCGACCTGGAGGCGCTGTACGAGGAGGCCGTGGGGCGGTTCGAGGAGCTGGTGCCCGGGGCCGGCGACGAGCGGCTGGTGGCGACGCGGGTCGGGGTGATGCGGCTGGCCGACTTCCTCGTCACCCGTACCGTCGAACTCGTCGTGCACACCGACGACCTGAACGAGGCGACCGGCCTCGACATCCCGTACGACCGGCAGGCACTCGCCGCCTGCACCCGGCTGCTCGCCGACGCCCTCGCGGAGAAGGCGCCGGGCGGCTCGGTCGAGGTGCGGGTCCCGCCGTTCGCCGTCGTCCAGTGCGTGCCGGGCCCCAAACACACCCGGGGTACGCCGCCCAACGTCGTCGAGACCGATCCGCTCACCTGGATCCGGCTCGCCACCGGGCGTACGGAGTGGGCGCGGGCGCTCGACGAGGCGAAGGTCGGCGCCAGCGGGGAGCGGGCCGACCTCGCCGCCCTGCTGCCCCTGATGGGGTGAGGGCGTACGGGATCGGCCACCGCGCGCTGTCTCTCTCAGGTCCCCTTCGGATACGGCAGCAGTCCGGCGTCGGTCCGCTCGCAGGATGCCCGCAGCTCGGCCGGCAGCTCCGGTTCGGCGGCCGCCCGGTCGGCCTGTTCGCGCTGGTCGTGGGCGGGCTGGAACAACTGGTCCTTTCCGCCCCTGCCCCGGTAGTACCTCCAGTCGCCCCGGCGCAGCGGCCGTTCCCCGCGCACCCGCCGGAACAGATCGCGCTCCCGGGGCTGCTCGCCCCGCAGCAGATATCCGGCGAGGCTGACGCCGTCCAGCGGATACGCCGGGTCCGGCCGGGCGCCGCCGAGCTCCAGCAGGGTCGCCGTCCGGTCGGGCGAGAACAGCGGCAGATCGCTCACCTGGTGAGGATCGATCCTGGCGGGCCGGCGCGGCAACGCCGTAACCCGGATGCCGCCCTCCCGGAGCGAGCTCATGTTGCCGGAGAGCGGCCACTGGTACGAGAACCGCTCGCCGCCGTTGTCGCCGGCGACGTGGCGGCGCTCCACGAGTGTGACCGAGCGGTCACCGAGGGGCCGGGTCTGCATGGTGCTGGAGCCTGCCAATCGGACAGGCGCGTGTCGACGGCGGTCTCGCACTGCGGACCTCGGGGACCGGCACGCCGCACTGCGTGGATCGGCGGAGCATCCCGTGGGCCGGAGGGTCGCATCGTGGTCATCGGTGACCGCATCCCGGGCATCGCGGTGTGAGGCTCGCCACGAAACGCGCGTTCGGTCGGACTTCCCGCCGGACCACCGGTCGCCTCACCGAGCGCCACCATCCGGCCCGGCGGACCTCATGGCCCGAGTGGCCGGAACCCGACGGTAACCGGGCGCTGATCCGGGCGACCGCCGCCGCGTGGCCCGATCCGCACTCCGTCGAACCCGATGGATGATCACTCCGCGTGACCGACCGAAACCCCCCTCGGACCGTTCCCGGGAACGCTTCCCGGGTGGTCCGGACCGGTATCTCGAATTCGGACCAGTGGTCGATCTCGCCTACACTCGGTGGCGTGCCTCGTGGTGATGGACGACTCAACCACGACCTGCTCCCCGGAGAGAAAGGCCCCCAGGACGCTTGCGGCGTCTTCGGTGTCTGGGCTCCGGGCGAAGAGGTCGCCAAGCTCACCTATTTCGGACTGTATGCCCTGCAGCACCGTGGACAGGAGTCCGCGGGCATCGCAGTGAGCAACGGGTCCCAGATCCTGGTCTTCAAGGACATGGGACTGGTCTCGCAGGTCTTCGACGAAACGTCTCTGGGATCTCTCCAGGGCCATATCGCGGTCGGCCATGCCCGCTACTCCACCACCGGTGCCTCGGTGTGGGAGAACGCGCAGCCGACGTTCCGTGCGACCGCGCACGGCTCGATCGCCCTGGGTCACAACGGCAACCTGGTCAATACGGCCAAGCTCGCCGAGATGGTCGCCGCCCTTCCCCGCAAGGACGGCCGCGCCACCCAGGTCGCCGCGACGAACGACACCGATCTGGTGACCGCGCTGCTCGCCGGCCAGACCGACGAGGACGGCAAGCCGCTCACCATCGAGGAGGCCGCCGCCAAGGTGCTTCCCGAGGTGAAGGGCGCCTTCTCGCTGGTCTTCATGGACGAGCACACCCTCTACGCCGCCCGCGACCCGCAGGGCATCCGCCCGCTGGTCCTCGGCCGGCTGGAGCGCGGCTGGGTGGTGGCCTCCGAGTCCGCCGCCCTCGACATCTGCGGTGCCAGCTTCGTACGCGAGATCGAGCCGGGCGAGCTCGTCGCCATCGACGAGAACGGCCTGCGCACCTCGCGGTTCGCGGAAGCGAAGCCCAAGGGCTGTGTCTTCGAGTACGTCTACCTGGCCCGCCCCGACACCGACATCGCCGGGCGCAACGTCTACCTCTCCCGGGTGGAGATGGGCCGCAAGCTGGCCGCCGAGGCCCCGGTCGAGGCCGATCTGGTCATAGCGACACCGGAGTCCGGCACCCCCGCCGCCATCGGTTACGCGGAGGCCAGCGGCATCCCGTTCGGCGCCGGACTGGTGAAGAACGCCTACGTCGGCCGGACCTTCATCCAGCCCTCCCAGACCATCCGGCAGCTGGGCATCCGCCTCAAGCTGAACCCGCTCAAGGAAGTCATCAAGGGCAAGCGCCTGGTGGTCGTCGACGACTCGATCGTCCGCGGCAACACCCAGCGCGCGCTGGTCCGGATGCTCCGCGAGGCCGGTGCCGCCGAGATCCACATCCGGATCTCGTCCCCGCCGGTGAAATGGCCCTGCTTCTTCGGCATCGACTTCGCGACCCGCGCCGAGCTGATCGCCAACGGCATGACGGTCGACGAGATCTGCACGTCGATGGGCGCGGACTCGCTCGCGTACATCTCGCTCGACGCCATGGTCGAGGCGACGACGATCGCCAAGCCCAACCTGTGCCGCGCCTGCTTCGACGGTGAGTACCCCATGGAGCTCCCGGACCCGGAGCTGCTCGGCAAGCAGCTGCTGGAGACCGAGCTGGCAGCAGGCCCTGCGGCGACCGCCGCGGCCGACGCGCTGCGTCGTCCGTGACGGCCCAGCCGCACACCTCCGGCCACCAGCCCCGTATTTCCACACGAAAGATCCCAGGCAATGTCTGAGACAACAGGTGCTTCCTACGCGGCAGCGGGCGTCGACATCGAGGCCGGCGACCGTGCCGTCGAGCTGATGAAGGAGTGGGTGAAGAAGACGCAGCGCCCCGAGGTCGCGGGCCTCGGCGGCCTCGGCGGCTTCGCCGGACTCTTCGACGCCTCGGCCCTCAAGCGCTACGAGCGTCCGCTGCTCGCCTCCGCCACCGACGGCGTCGGCACCAAGGTCGACCTCGCCCGCAAGATGGGCGTGTACGACACCATCGGCCACGACCTCGTCGGCATGGTCGTCGACGACCTGGTCGTCTGTGGTGCCGAGCCGCTCTTCATGACCGACTACATCTGCGTCGGCAAGGTGCACCCCGAGCGTGTCGCGGCCATTGTGAAGGGCATCGCCGAGGGCTGCGTCCTCGCGGGCTGCGCCCTGGTCGGCGGCGAGACGGCCGAGCACCCCGGCCTCCTCGGCCCGGACGACTTCGACGTCGCCGGTGCCGGAACGGGCGTGGTCGAGGCCGACCGGCTGCTGGGCCCGGACCGTATCCGTAAGGGGGACGCCGTGATCGCCATGGCGTCGTCCGGTCTTCACTCCAACGGGTACTCGCTCGTCCGGCACGTGTTCTTCGACCGGGCCGGCTGGTCGCTGGACCGCCAGGTCGAGGAGTTCGGCCGCACGCTCGGCGAGGAGCTCCTGGAGCCCACCAAGATCTACTCGCTGGACTGCCTGGCGCTCACCCGTACCACCGAGGTGCACGGCTTCAGCCACGTCACCGGCGGTGGCCTGGCCAACAACCTGGCCCGGGTCATCCCGGACGGACTGCACGCCACGGTCGACCGCTCCACCTGGACCCCCGGCGCGGTCTTCGACCTGGTCGGCAAGGCCGGACAGGTCGAGCAGCTGGAGCTGGAGAAGACGCTGAACATGGGCGTCGGCATGATCGCGATCGTCCCGGCCGAGTCCGTGGACGCGGCACTGACGACCCTCGCCGACCGCGGGATCGAGTCCTGGGTCGCGGGCGAGATCACCGAGCGCGGGGCACACACCTCGGGCGCGGAGCTCGTCGGCGGATACGCGCGATAGACACGAGGCGGGCACACCGGGGCAACCCGATGGCCGCTACCTCCTCGGCCGCCGGAACTCCAGCAGTTCCGGCAGCCGAGGAGAAGACTCGGGAAACCGGATTCCGCGTGAGCGGCCGGACCGGGCCGGGACAGCACAGAACCCGGTCCGGGACAGGCCCGGACCGGGTTGATGTGTCAGCGCGAGGTCAAGCGCCGCGGCGCTGTGACGACGGACCGGACTTGTCGTCCTCGTCCTCGTCCTCGTCGTCGTTGTACAGATCCGCGTACTGTGCGTACGGGTCATCTTCCTCGTCGTCGTCCTCGAACGGCTCTGCGTTCGGTGGTTGACTCGAAGGCGATGCGCCCAGCTCATTGGCCAGACGCGACAGGTCAGTCCCGCCGCTGCTGTACTTCAGCTGGCGGGCGACCTTTGTCTGCTTGGCCTTTGCCCGGCCGCGCCCCATGGCTCGACCCCCTCGGTGACGGGGCTCGACGGCCCCAGAGTCTTGACACGCGTTCATGTTTCAGGACGGACCCTCGGATGAGAGACCGTGCCCGTAGGGCTTTAACGGTACCTGCTTCCGCGGCCATACGGTACGCCGCCCGCATCACGCGCCCCGGAAGGAGACCGGCGAGAAGCCCCGTCCTCGCTGGTCAACTGCGATTTTAACCTCTTCTCGGCACGCGACCCGCCGACCGGCGTGAGTCTTGTCTCTCCGGTCGACGGGTCGGGGACCACAGGGCGGCACGGACGCGTGGTGACGCGTCCGCCACCGTCAGCGGCGGCGCGCTTCCGCCATCCGCTGCTCGGCGATCCGGTCGGCCGCGGCGGCCGGCGGAATGCCGTCAGCCTTCGCACGTGCGAATATGGCCAGCGTGGTGTCGAAGATCTTCGACGCCTTGGCCTTGCACCGGTCGAAGTCGAAGCCGTGCAGCTCGTCGGCGACCTGGATGACCCCGCCCGCGTTCACCACGTAGTCGGGTGCGTACAGGATCGAGCGGTCCAGGAGGTCCTTCTCGACGCCGGGGTGCGCGAGCTGGTTGTTGGCCGCGCCGCACACCACCTTGGCCGTGAGCACCGCGACGCTGTCGTCCTTCAGCGCACCGCCGAGCGCGCACGGGGCGTAGATGTCGAGACCCTCGGTGCGGATCAGCGCCTCGGTGTCCGCGGCGACGGCGACGCCGGGGTGCTTCTCGGTGATCCGGCGTACGGATTCCTCCCGCACATCCGTGATCACGACCTCCGCGCCGTCCGAGAGCAGATGCTCGACCAGGTGGTGCCCGACCTTGCCGACCCCGGCGACCCCCACTTTTCGGCCACGCAGCGTCGGGTCGCCCCAGAGGTGCTGTGCCGAGGCCCGCATGCCCTGGAAGACGCCGAACGCGGTGAGGACGGAGGAGTCGCCGGCGCCGCCGTTCTCCGGGGAGCGGCCGGTGGTCCAGCGGCACTCGCGGGCGATGACGTCCATGTCGGTGACATAGGTGCCGACGTCGCAGGCGGTCACGTAGCGCCCGCCGAGCGAGGCCACGAACCGGCCGTAGGCCAGCAGCAGTTCCTCCGACTTGATCTGCTCGGGGTCGCCGATGATGACGGCCTTGCCGCCGCCGAGGTCGAGACCGGCCATGGCGTTCTTGTAGGACATGCCGCGCGCGAGGTTCAGCGCGTCAGCGACGGCCTCCTCCTCGGAGGCGTACGGATAGAAGCGGGTGCCGCCGAGGGCCGGGCCCAGGGCGGTGGAGTGGATGGCGATGACGGCCTTGAGGCCGCTGGCACGGTCCTGGCAGAGCACGACTTGCTCGTGGCCACCTTGTTCGGACTGGAACAGGGTGTGCAGGACGCCGTCGGTCAGATCGGTCACTGTGGTGACTCCCAAGTACGAAGCGGCGAGGACCCTCCTGAAGGTGGGGAGGGCCGCGGACCGGCCGACATGGCTGGTCCGACTGGGCAAGAGCGTAAGTCCTACCTGGACGTAGATCTGTTTCCGTGCCCAGGATCACCCCCCTGCGGAGTACAGGCGTGACACGATCTGCTGCATGTCGGTGGTGTCTTCGGTGCTCGTCCCCTATGCGTCCTACCTCCGGGTGTACGAGCCCCTGGCCGCCTTCCCGGAGCCCGAACGCGCCCACTGGTCCCGGTACGCCGGGCGGACCCGGAGACCCACGGCCCAGGACGAACTGCGCCGCTCGCTCGCCGACTTGGCTGCCACGCCGCCGGTCGCCGTGCCCGTGCACGAGAGCGCGGACGCCTTCGTCGCCGAGGTCGACGGGGTGGTGTGCGTCTGTCCGTGGCGGACCAGGCTGCGCGGCTGGCTGGCGCTGGAGGAGCTGGCGGAGATGTTCCCCGGGCCGGTACTCGACGCGGTGCTGCCGCCGGTGGTGCGGGGGCAGGCGGTCGCGGACCACGAGCGGTGGGCGGAGCGGAATCCGGACGCCAGGCCGTGGATCCGTACTTCGGTGTGGCAGGTGCCGGTGCGGTGGTTCGTGCTCTTCTCCGACGAGGAGCGGGAGTACGCGGCGGCGGACGACGGGGGTGCGGGGCCCGTGCTGCGCTACCGGACGCCGATGGTGCAGGCCCGTCGCCGGCTGGCCCGCGCCCTGAGGGCGCTGCGGGACTCGGTGGACGAGGGGCCGCTGACCGAGGGGCTCGTGGACGTGGGGCGCTGGCTGGAGGAGTTCCACCCCCGGGCGCTGGTCGAGCTGGACTACGCGGGCCTGGTGCACGCGCTGCCGGCGAAGGAGCTCGCCGGGGACCGGTCGGCCGCCGATGTGGCCGAGGGCATCGCGGCGCTGCAGGCCGGTGACCCGGAGGGGGCGAGCCAGGCGTACGGCCGGCTGGCCGAGCGCTGGCGGGCCGTGAGAGATCGTCAGTTCGCGAACTGAACGGGCGGTTTCTGCGTCTGTCCCTGTGTGCTGTGTGACGCGTGAGAACAAAGAGGCGGAACGGTACTCCTGTGGTCCTAGGACCTACGTCCCGAACCGGGCCTTTGCCTCAAGCGTGATGGATAGCACTAACTGGGCTCTTGCGCCCTTCCCTACTCCTCATGCCAAAATAGGACAAGGAGCCCGGGGAGGGCTCCATCCGTCCAACTAAGGGCGGAATGCTCTGCATTGCACTCTATGGGGGGTCTGATGGCTCCTGATCGCTCTGTGACTGATCGTCACGGCGGAGTGACTGTCCGCTATGGCATGGTCCATCGGCTTCCGTCGCTGATGAACACCTGGGAGGGCAATTCCATCGGTTTGGCCGACGCGGCTGGACGGATGGTGTAGTTGTAGTGCCGAGGACAAGCCGTTCGTCCTATAACCGACTCGGCCCGCGTCCGCCATTTCGGGCAACGCGGGTCAAGGTGCAGAATTTAGAGGAAAGAACCGAGATGGTTCGGTTCTCCCGAGGAGGCCGCTCATGACCGCTCGCACCCCTGATGCCGAGCCGCTGCTGACCCCGGCTGAGGTTGCCACGATGTTCCGCGTGGACCCGAAGACGGTTACCCGCTGGGCCAAGGCCGGCAAGCTCACGTCCATCCGCACGCTCGGTGGACATCGCCGGTACCGCGAGGCAGAGGTCCGCGCACTGCTTGCGGGTATTCCGCAGCAGCGCAGCGAGGCCTGACACACCCCCTGTCGCCGCAGAACAACCGGGCTTCCGGGTTCCCCAACCCGTACAGGCCCACCCATAGCTCCAAATGACGGGCGCCCGCCCCAACGGGCGCCATACCTGTGCAATACGGGTGCGTCGTTCGATCGCGCTGGACTCCGCCGGGTCCAGCGCGATCTTTTTTGTGCCTGCGCAGCTCCGCCCCGGGGCCGCGCGGGGCCCCGGGGCGGAGCGCCGGAAACCGCGCGTCCGGTCGGGTCCGTCCGGGGTGCCGTGCGGGCTTGTGCGGGTCTGTGCGGGACTGTTCCGGACTGACCGAGGGGGCCGGGCGAGCCCCGCTCACATGGTCCCGCGGTACTCCCGTCCGGGTGGTGCAATTGCACATATTAAATTCGCCAGTTGTAGGAAGGGTGTAAAGTCGTCCCTTCCCGAAAATCTTTCGGTGACTCCCGTCACACTGCGGGAGTCTTGCCAAGTACGAGCCTGCCACCGCCGGGAAGTGAAATGCCCCGCCATTGGTCACTCGCCCGAGGGGCTTTCGTCCTCGACCCCGGGGGTGCCCTCCAGGCGCTCTGTACGCGGGGCCGGCGGCTCGGGGACGGAATAGGTCCGGCGGGCCGTCGCGGGCTCCATGGCGAGCCGCAGGAGCCGATGGCAGACCGCGCAGCGGCGGGTGAGATGGGGACGGCCGGAAGAGGCGGCCAGATGGGCGCGCAGGAGCGCGCGGGTCTCGTGCGTGGCGGACGTCGTCATGCGCGCCACCTCCCGGTGGACCGCCGCCCCGCGCCGGGAAATCAGGGGCGGCCTCTGCTGTTTGAGTACTCGTCGGCGGTTGCCCGAGTCAAGACGCGCGAAAGCCCGGATCCAGAAGGATCCGGGCTTTCGTTACTGCGGTCCTGACGGGATTTGAACCCGCGGCCTCCACCTTGACAGGGTGGCGAGCACTCCAAACTGCTCCACAGGACCAGGTTTTCGCTGCCTTCCTTGCGGCTGGCTGCGAAACCAGACTGTACAGCAGGTCAGAGGGTGCGGTCGAACTCACCGTGGGTGGCGGCTCCGTCACGGTCGCGGAAGCTGCCCGTCCGGGGCCGTCTCACGGCGCCGCCGCGTCGATCGCCTTCACGATCCGCTTGTCGGAGACGGGGTACGCCGTCCCCAGCGCGTGGGCGAAATAGCTGACCCGGAGCTCCTCGATCATCCAGCGGATGTCCAGGACCTCCTGCGGTACGGGCCTGCCCTGCGGCATCTGTTCGAGCAGCCAGGCGTACTCGTCCTGCATCTCGTGGACCTTCTCCATGCGCGTGGTGTCGCGCTGGACGGCCGTCGGCATCTGCTGGAGCCGGCGGTCCACGGCGACCAGGTAGCGCATCAGGTCGGGCAGCCTGCGCAGCCCGGTCTTCGTGACGAACCCCGGCGGCATCAGGGCCGCGAGCTGGTCCCGGGCGTCGGTGACGTTGTTGACCAGGACCAGGCTGTTGGTGGCCTTCAGACGCCGCTCGCAGGCCTGCCAGGCGGCCAGCACCTGCTGGACCTGCTTGACCGTGTGCTCGGTCAGCGCGACGAGGTCGGTGCGCACCTTGTCGTACAGCTTCCGGAACGACTCCTCGTCCCAGGCCGGGCCGCCGTGCGCGCCGATCAGCCGGTCGGCGGCCGCCGTCGCGCAGTCCTCGAAGAGGGCCTGGATGGAGCCGTGCGGATTGCGGGACAGGGCCAGCTTCTGCTGGTTCGTCAGCTTGTCGGAGGCGAACTTCGCCGGGTTCACCGGGACGTTCAGCATGATCAGCTTCCGGGTGCCCAGCCACATCGCCTGCAACTGCTCGGCCTCGGTGTCGAAGAGCCGTACAGCCACGGTCGTGCCCTGGTCCACCAGCGCCGGGTACGCCTTCACCGGCTGACCCGCCCGGCGGGTCTCGAAGACACGGTTCAGCGTGCCGATCGTCCAGTCCGTGAGGCCCGAACGCTCGATGGACTCTCCCGAGGGCCCAGCGGTGGCCGCGGCGGCCTTGGAGAGCGCCTGACGGGCCTTCGGGCGCAGCTGGAGCTTCAGCGCCTCCAGGTCCTTGTCCTCGGACACCTTGCGGCGCCGCTCGTCGACGATCCGGAATGTGATCTTCAGGTGGTCCGGGACGCGGCTCAGGTCGAAGTCGTCGGCCGAGACCGGGACGCCGACCATCCGCTGGAGCTCCCGGGCCAGCGTGACCGGCAGCGGCTCCTGCAGCGGTACGGCCCGGTCCAGGAACTTGTCCGCGTAGTTCGGCGCGGGGACGTAGTGCCGGCGGATCGGCTTGGGCAGCGAGCGGATCAGCTCGGTGACCACCTCCTCCCGCAGGCCGGGGATCTGCCAGTCGAAGCCCTCGGCGGTGACCTGGTTGAGCACCTGGAGCGGGATGTGGACGGTCACGCCGTCGGCGTCCGCGCCGGGCTCGAACTGGTACGTGACCTTGAACTTCAGCTTCCCCTGGCGCCAGGAGTCCGGGTAGTCGTCCTTGGTGACGGCCCCGGCCTTCTCGTTGATGAGCATCGAGCGCTCGAAGTCCAGCGCGTCCGGCTCGTCCCGGCGCTTGTGCTTCCACCAGGAGTCGAAGTGCGCCCCGGAGACCACGTGCTCGGGGATCCGCTGGTCGTAGAAGTCGAAGAGCGTCTCGTCGTCCACGAGGATGTCGCGGCGCCGGGCGCGGTGCTCCAGCTCCTCGACCTCGCCGAGGAGCTTGCGGTTGTCGTGGAAGAACTGGTGGTGGGTGCGCCAGTCGCCCTCGACCAGGGCGTTGCGGATGAACAGATCGCGGGAGGTCTCGGCGTCGATCCGGCCGAAATTGATCTTGCGCTGGGCGACGATCGGCACCCCGTAGAGCGTGACCCGCTCGTACGCCATCACCGCTGCCTGGTCCTTCTCCCAGTGCGGCTCGCTGTAGGTGCGCTTCAGCAGGTGCTGGGCCAGCGGTTCGATCCACTCCGGCTCGACCTTGGCGTTGACCCGCGCCCACAGCCGGGACGTCTCGACCAGCTCGGCCGACATCACGAACCGCGGCTGCTTCTTGAAGAGCGCCGAACCGGGGAAAATCGCGAACTTGGCGCTGCGGGCGCCCAGGTACTCGTTCTTCTCGGTGTCCTTCAGCCCGATGTGCGAGAGCAGCCCGGCCAGCAGCGAGGTGTGCACCGACTGCTCGGGGGCGTCCTCCTCGTTGAGGTGGATGCCCATCTGTTTGGCGACCGTACGCAGCTGCGTGTAGATGTCCTGCCATTCGCGGATGCGCAGGAAGTTCAGATACTCCTGCTTGCACATCCGGCGGAAGCTGGACGAGCCGCGCTCCTTCTGCTGCTCGCGGATGTACCGCCACAGGTTCAGGAATGCCAGGAAGTCGGACGTCTCGTCCTTGAAGCGGGCGTGCTGCTGATCGGCCTGGGTCTGCTTCTCCGAGGGCCGCTCGCGCGGGTCCTGGATGGAGAGCGCGGAGGCGATGACCATGACCTCGCGGACACAGCCGTTGCGGTCGGCTTCGATGACCATGCGGGCCAGGCGCGGGTCGACGGGCAGCTGGGAGAGCTTGCGGCCGAGCTGGGTGAGCCGCTGCCCCTTCTTCCCCGCCTGGGGGGACTTCTCCTCCAGATCCAGCGCACCGAGCTCCTGGAGGAGCTGGACGCCGTCGCGGATGTTGCGGTGGTCCGGCGGGTCGATGAAGGGGAACTTCTCGATGTCGCCGAGGCCGGCCGCGGTCATCTGGAGGATGACGGAGGCCAGGTTCGTACGGAGGATCTCCGGGTCGGTGAACTCCGGACGGGTCAGGAAGTCGTCCTCGGAGTACAGCCGGATGCAGATGCCGTCCGACGTACGGCCGCAACGGCCCTTGCGCTGATTGGCGCTGGCCTGCGAGATCCGCTCGATCGGCAGCCGCTGGACCTTGGTGCGGTGGCTGTAGCGGGAGATCCGGGCGTTGCCCGGGTCGATCACGTACTTGATGCCGGGGACGGTCAGCGAGGTCTCGGCGACGTTGGTCGCCAGGACGATCCGGCGGACGATGCCGTTGGGGGTCCGCTGGAAGACGCGGTGCTGCTCGGCGTGCGACAGCCGGGCGTAGAGGGGGAGCACCTCGGTGTGACGGAGGTTGCGCTTGTTCAGCGCGTCCGCGGTGTCACGGATCTCCCGCTCGCCGGAGAGGAAGACCAGGATGTCGCCGGGTACCTCCGTCTGGAGCTCGTCCACGGCCTCGCAGATCGCGGTGATCTGGTCGCGGTCGGAGTCCTCGCCCTCCTCCTCCAGGAGCGGCCGGTACCGCACCTCGACCGGATACGTACGCCCGCTCACCTCGACGATCGGCGCCTCGCCGAAATGGCGCGCGAACCGCTCGGGGTCGATCGTCGCCGAGGTGATGACGACCTTCAGGTCCGGGCGCTTGGGCAGCAGCCTGGCCAGATAGCCCAGCAGGAAGTCGATGTTCAGCGACCGCTCGTGGGCCTCGTCGATGATGATCGTGTCGTAGGCGCGCAGCTCGCGGTCCGTCTGGATCTCGGCGAGCAGGATGCCGTCCGTCATCAGCTTCACGAACGTCGCGTCGGGGTTCACCTGGTCGGTGAAGCGGACCTTCCAGCCGACCGCCTCGCCCAGCCGCGTCTTCAGCTCGTCCGCGACGCGCTCGGCGACCGTACGGGCCGCGATCCGGCGCGGCTGGGTATGCCCGATCATGCCCCGGACACCGCGCCCCAGCTCCATGCAGATCTTCGGGATCTGCGTGGTCTTGCCGGAGCCGGTCTCCCCGGCGACGATCACGACCTGGTGGTCGCGTATCGCCTCCAGGATCTCGTCCTTCTTCTGACTGACCGGGAGCTGTTCCGGGTACGACAGGGCGGGCATCCGCGCGGCACGCAGCGAGAGCCGCTCGGTCGCCTTTGCGGCCTCGGCGGCGATCTCGTCGAGCACGGACTGCCTGGCCTCGGGCTTGCGGATACGGCGCGCCCCTTCGAGACGGCGGCCGAGCCGGTGCGCATCGCGGAGCGAGATCTCTCCGAGCCGGTTCTGGAGATCAGCGAAGGAAGTAGACATACGGAGCCCAGGATCTCACCCGGGCCCGACGAACGGCGAACATATTTCGTGCGGTCCGGGTCACCACCCGGGCACCACGCGGAGCCGCAGGATCACAGCACGTACCATTTCGGGCAGCTGACCACCCGTTGCCCCTGTCCGGAAAGGCCGGTCGCCGTGTCCCGTACGCAGTGGTGCTGCCTGACGGCGGTGCTCGCGGTGGTGCTCGGGCTGTTCTGCGGACCGGCGACGGCGGTGACCGGCGGCGGTGCCCTGCCCGCTGCCATGGTCGTGACCGCCACCACGGTCGGCTCGGACGGCCCTGCGGACACGGACGCCCCGGTGGTGGCGACGGACTCCGACCGGCACCCGACGCCGGGATGCGGCAGGACGAGGAAGCCCGACGACACGCCCGCGCTCCCGGGCCGGGCCCGTGCCGCGTACGACCAGGCCCCCGGCCTCGCCGAGTGGGGCCTGCCCGCCGCCACCGGGCCCGGACCGGTCCACCCACCCGTGCGGCTGAAGCTGCGCACCCCCGCGTCCGCCGCCCCCACTCCCGTCGAACTCTCCGTGCTGAGGGTGTAGCCGGCCCGCCCGCCCGGCCACCCTCTTCCCTTCCGCCTCACCAGCACGGAGTTCCGCATGCCCAAGTCCCCGTCCACGTCCTCGCGCAAGCCCGCTTCCAGGAAGCCGGTGATCTACGGCGCCGGAGTCGTCCTCGCCGCCGCCCTGTTCGGCTTCGTCTCCTACAAGGCCACCGCCCCGGACCACTCGGGTCCCGGTTCCTCCTCGGTCGCCGATGTCACCGCCGACCCGGACGCCGGCGTCTACCCGGAGCTGGCGAAGCTCGCCCGCCGCGACGCCGGCGACGGACTCGCGCAGGGCCGCGCCGACGCACCCGTGGTCCTCATCGAGTACGCCGACTTCAAGTGCGGCTACTGCGGCAAGTTCGCCCGCGACACCGAACCCGCGCTGGTCAAGAAGTACGTGGACAACGGCACCCTGCGCATCGAGTGGCGCAACTTCCCGATCTTCGGCGCCGAGTCCGAGGCCGCCGCCCGCGCCGCCTGGGCCGCCGGGCAGCAGGACCGCTTCTGGCAGTTCCACGCCGCCGCGTACGCCGAGGGAGCCAAGGAGAAGGGGTTCGGCAAGGACCGCCTGAAGGAACTCGCCCGGCAGGCCGGAGTCGCGGACCTCGACCGGTTCGCCCGCGACGCGGACAGCGCCGCCGCCTCCGCCGCCGTCGGCAAGGACCAGGAACAGGGGTACGGAATCGGCGCGACGTCCACCCCGTCGTTCCTGATCAACGGCCGCCCGATCGCCGGGGCCCAGCCCATGGAGACCTTCACCTCGGCCATCGAGGCGGCGGCCGAGCAGGCCCGCAAAACCGATGACGCCAAGAGCAGCAAGGACGCCGGGAGCGGCAAGGGCTCCCAGGGCTCCGGGGGCGATGCGAAGTGACCGCTGACCTCGGCTACTTCGCGGCCTTCCTGGGCGGGCTGCTCGCCCTGGTCAGCCCGTGCAGCGCGCTGCTGCTGCCCGCCTTCTTCGCCTACTCCATCGATTCCGCCTCGCGCCTGCTGGCCCGTACCGGCATCTTCTACGCCGGTCTGGCCACCACCCTGGTGCCGCTCGGCGCCGCCGGCTCGTACGCCGGACGGCTCTTCTACCAGCACCGCGACGCGCTGGTCCTCGGCGCGGGCTGGCTGATCATCGCGCTCGGCATCGCGCAGATCATCGGCCTGGGCTTCGCCTCCCGCCGGATCGCCGCCCTCAGCGGCCGGATCCGCCCGACCACCGCCGTATCGGTCTACGCGCTGGGCGCCGTCTACGGACTGGCCGGCTTCTGCGCGGGCCCGATCCTCGGCAGCGTCCTCACCGTGGCGGCGGTCAGCGGCAGCCCGGTCTACGGCGGACTGCTGCTCGCGGTCTACGCCCTGGGCATGGCGGTCCCGCTCTTCCTGCTCGCACTGCTCTGGGAGCGTTTCGACCTGGGCCGACGGGCCTGGCTGCGCGGCCGCGCCTTCCGGCTGGGCCGTTTCGAGCTGCACACCACGACCCTGCTGTCCGGGCTCTTCTTCATCGCGCTCGGCGCGCTGTTCCTCGCGTACGACGGGACGACGGCGCTGCCCGGACTGCTGGACGTGGACGATTCGTTCGCCGTGGAGCAGTGGGCCCAGCGCATCGGCGAGCACGTGCCGGATGCCATGGCGCTGGTGGCCGTGGTCGCGGTGGTGCTGCTGGTTCTGGCGGTACGGGCGTGGCGCGGCCGTGCGGGCGTGAACCCGGCGGACCGGGAAGAGGTCTGACACGGCGAAGGCCCCGTCCGGTGGACGGGGCCTTCGGGTGGTGGCTGGGGCCGGGATCGAACCGGCGACCTATCGCTTTTCAGGCGATCGCTCGTACCAACTGAGCTACCCAGCCACGCAGCTCATAAGGGCTGCAGCGGTCCTGACGGGATTTGAACCCGCGGCCTCCACCTTGACAGGGTGGCGAGCACTCCAAACTGCTCCACAGGACCAAGCTAATGTGCGAGACAAGTCTCGCACACGGTTAAGCGTGCCCCCAACGGGATTCGAACCCGTGCTACCGCCTTGAAAGGGCGGCGTCCTGGGCCACTAGACGATGAGGGCTAAGGGCCCACCTGCGCGCTTTCCAGCGCGTCGGGGACGTGAGAAGCATATGGGATGGCGGCGGCTATCGCCAAAACGGTTTACCGCGAGCACCCGGCAGGGGTGCGCGCCCCGTCGCGGAGACGTTCGTACGGGCCGTCCGGACCGCAGCGCAGGGACCGTCGGTACGGGACAATGACGGGGTGCTGGAGATGACGCGCGAAGAGTTCGAAGAACTGGTCGCCGAGGCGCTGGACCGGATCCCGCCGGAGCTGACGCGGCTGATGGACAACGTCGCGGTGTTCGTCGAGGACGAGCCCGACCCGGGGGATCCCGAGCTGCTCGGGCTGTACGAGGGGACGCCGCTCACCGATCGCGGTGAGTGGTACGCGGGGGTGCTGCCGGACCGGATCACCATCTACCGCGGGCCGACCCTCCGGATGTGCGAGTCCCGCGAGGACGTCGTCGCCGAGACCGAGATCACGGTCGTCCACGAGATCGCCCACCACTTCGGTATCGACGACGCGAGGCTGCACGCGCTCGGCTACGGGTGAGCGGACCGCTCCCCGCCGGAGCCGCAGCCCGCTCGGTGGTGTGCGTGCGGAAACGCCGTGGGAGGCGTGCGGATGGTGTGGGGGACGGGAGTGGGGCGTGTCCCCGGTGGGGCAAAGGGAGTTGGGCACGGAGGCCCCCTCTTCTCCCGTACCGCTCCGCCCGCTCTTCGTACCCCCGGAGGTGCCTCTCGTGCGCCAGTTGTCCGTCCCTGTCCGATGGGTGGCCGTCGTCGCCGCGACGGTCGCCGCGTCCACCGGCTGCATGAGCATCGGCGACGGCGGGGGGAAACCGGCACCGTCGCCCTCTTTGTCGCCCGAGCACGCAGGGAGCGCCGCCCGGCCCGACGGCGGCACCGTGGCGGGTACCGGCAGGGTCCGTGGTGGTGGCCGGGCCGAGGCGCACTCCGAACGGGAGGCCGCCGAGTCGCCGGAGCCGAGCGGCTCGGCCGGGGCCCCGGCCGCCCCCGGTGACGTACGGCCGGGCGGGGAGCAGGGCGGGGGCGCCGAGCCGGGACCCGGTGGTCCGGTGCCGACGCCCTCCGCCTCGCAGCCCGTTCCCGAGGTGCCGGAGCAGCCCGATCCGCCCGCGCCGTCCGGGCCGGCGACCCCCGAGCCGCCGGAAACGCCAGAGCCGGAGCCCTCCGAGGCGTCGCCGGAGCCGTCCGCCTCGCCGGCCGCTCAGGTCCGCAATGAGGCGATGGGGACGTCGGGGGTGTCGAGTCCGCTGCGGACTCCCGACGTATCGCCGCAGGTGGGGCCGGTCTAGCGGGGGGTGGGAGAGGGCCGGTTTGCGCGATGTGGGGTGGAGTGCGTATGGTAGTAGATCGTTTGATCCCATTGCCCGGCGCCGAAACAGAAGCGCGCCGTGTGGCGCGTACTCTCCCTTGCCGTGGCTGGACCGCATTGAGGCGGTCGAAATTGCGAATCACGGAGTTACGGGCGCGTGCCGAGACTCCGGAAGGTTTCGCATTTCGCATGTCAATTTCCAGTTCTGACCACACCGTCATGCCCGAGAACATCGAGAACGACGAGCTCGTCGAGGCCGCAGAGGCCGTGATCGCCGAGTCCGCCGGTTCCATCGAGGCGGACGCCCCCCAGGCCGAGCAGGCCGACATCGACTCCGCCGAGGCCGACGCGGACGCCGAGCCGACCATCACCTTCGCCGACCTGGGCCTGCCCGAGGGCATCGTCCGCAAGCTCGCGCAGAACGGTGTGACGGCGCCCTTCCCGATCCAGGCCGCGACCATCCCGGACGCCCTGGCCGGCAAGGACATCCTGGGCCGTGGCCGTACCGGCTCCGGCAAGACCCTCTCCTTCGGTCTGCCGACCCTGGCCACGCTGGCCGGCGGCCACACCGAGAAGAAGAAGCCCCGCGCGGTCATCCTCACCCCGACCCGTGAGCTCGCGATGCAGGTCGCGGACGCGCTCCAGCCGTACGGCGACGTGCTCGGCCTGAAGATGAAGGTCGTCTGCGGCGGTACGTCGATGGGCAACCAGATCTACGCGCTGGAGCGCGGTGTCGACATCCTCGTCGCCACCCCGGGCCGGCTGCGCGACATCATCAACCGGGGCGCCTGCTCCCTGGAGAACGTCCAGGTCGCCGTCCTCGACGAGGCCGACCAGATGTCCGACCTGGGCTTCCTGCCCGAGGTCACCGAGCTGCTCGACCAGGTTCCGGTCGGCGGTCAGCGCATGCTCTTCTCCGCCACGATGGAGAACGAGATCGGCACGCTGGTCAAGCGCTACCTGGACAACCCGGTGAGCCACGAGGTCGACAGCGCCCAGGGCAACGTCACCACCATGACGCACCACGTCCTCGTCGTGAAGCCGAAGGACAAGGCGCCGGTCACCTCCGCCATCGCCGCCCGCAAGGGCCGCACCATCATCTTCGTCCGCACCCAGCTGGGCGCCGACCGCATCGCCGAGCAGCTCGTCGAGGCGGGCGTCAAGGCGGACGCGCTGCACGGCGGCATGACGCAGGGCGCCCGTACCCGGGTGCTCGCCGACTTCAAGGACGGCTACGTCAACGCGCTCGTCGCGACCGACGTCGCCGCCCGCGGCATCCACGTGGACGGCATCGACCTGGTGCTGAACGTGGACCCGGCCGGTGACCACAAGGACTACCTGCACCGCTCGGGCCGTACCGCCCGCGCCGGCAAGTCCGGTGTCGTCGTCTCGCTGGCGCTGCCGCACCAGCGCCGTCAGATCTTCCGCCTGATGGAGGACGCGGGCGTCGACGCCTCGCGCCACATCGTCGGCGGCGCGGGCGCCTTCGACCCGGAGGTCGCCGAGATCACCGGTGCCCGTTCGCTGACCGAGGTCCAGGCCGACTCCGCGAACAACGCCGCCAAGCAGGCCGAGCGCGAGGTCGCCGACCTGACCAAGCAGCTGGAGCGAGTCCAGCGCCGCGCCGGTGAGCTGCGCGAGGAGGCCGACCGCCTCGTCGCCCGTGCCGCCCGCGAGCGGGGCGACGACCCCGAGGCCGCCGTGGCCGAGGTCGCCGCCGAGGCGGAGGCCGCGATCGAGGCCGCCGTCTCCGTGCCGGAGCAGCCCGCCGCCCGTGACGACCGTCGCGACGACCGGGGCAACTTCGACCGCCGGGACAGCCGTGGCGGCGACCGCGGTGGCTACCGCTCCAACGACCGCCGGGACGACCGCGGTGGTGACCGTGGTGGCTTCCAGCGTCGTGACGACCGTTCGTCCGGTGGCTTCCGCCGTGACAACGACCGTCCGTCGTTCAACCGGGACCGTCGCGACGACCGTCCGTCCGGTGGCTTCCGCTCCAACGACCGTCGTGACGACCGTGGCGGCCGCTCCTTCGACCGCCGTGACAACGACCGTCCGTCGTTCAACCGGGACCGTCGCGACGACCGTCCGTCCGGTGGCTTCCGCTCCAACGACCGTCGTGACGACCGTGGCG
>NZ_JBIWKI010000015.1:170841-204855 GCF_044765565.1 Streptomyces sp. NPDC102437
CGGGGCGGCCGCTCCTTCGACCGCCGTGACAACGACCGTCCGTCGTTCAACCGGGACCGTCGCGACGACCGTCCGTCCGGTGGCTTCCGCTCCGGTGGCAGCGACCGTCCGTTCAACCGCGACCGTCGTGACGACCGCCCCTCCGGTGGCTTCCGCTCCGGTGGCGGCGACCGTCCGACCGGCCGCCGTGACGACCACCGGGGCACCGGCACCAACACCGGCTCCTTCGGTCGCCGTGACGACAAGCCGCGCTGGAAGCGCAACGGCTGAACGCGGTAACGCGGTGAGGACCTGCTGAAGGTCCGCCGAAAGGTCTGCGGAAAGCGGGCCCGCTCTTCACGAGCGGGCCCGCTTTTCTTGATGACCCGGTCCGTCACCGCGGCCTCGGTATGGGGATCGGCGCGGGCTGCGTCCCATCCCCGTACCCCGGCAGGGTTTCCCAGTCGTGACCCCGGCGGCCGCATGTGCGCCGCGTCACACGGGAATCGCTGGGTGCATGACAATCGACACAGGCGAGGACCGACCACCACCACCGGGCGTCTCCGACGAGGAGCGCCTCGCGCAGCTCGGGTACACGCAGACGCTGGCCCGGCGCATGTCGGCATTCTCCAACTACGCCGTCTCGTTCACGATCATCTCGGTGCTCTCCGGCTGCCTCACGCTCTACCTCTTCGGCATGAACACCGGCGGCCCCGCCGTCATCACCTGGGGCTGGGTCGGGGTCGGCCTGATGACGCTGTTCGTCGGCCTGGCGATGGCCGAGATCTGTTCGGCCTACCCGACCTCCGCCGGCCTCTACTTCTGGGCCCACCGGCTGGCCCCGCCGCGCTCGGCCGCGGCCTGGGCCTGGTTCACGGGCTGGTTCAACGTCCTGGGCCAGGTCGCCGTCACCGCCGGGATCGACTTCGGGGCGGCGTCCTTCCTGGGCGCGTACCTGAACCTCCAGTTCGGCTTCGGGGTCACCCCCGTCCGTACGATCCTGCTCTTCGCCGCGATCCTGCTGCTGCACGGCCTGCTCAACACCTTCGGGGTGCGGATCGTCGCGATCCTGAACAGCGTGAGCGTCTGGTGGCACGTCATCGGCGTCGCCGTCATCGTGGGCGCCCTGACCTTCGTACCGGACTCGCACCAGTCGGCGTCCTTCGTCTTCACCGAGTTCGTCAACAACACCGGCTGGGGCAGCGGCTTCTACGTCGTGATGATCGGGCTGCTGATGGCGCAGTACACCTTCACCGGCTACGACGCCTCCGCCCATATGACGGAGGAGACCCACGACGCGGCGACGGCCGGCCCGAGGGGCATCGTCCAGTCGATCTGGACCTCGTGGATCGCGGGCTTCGTCCTGCTCCTCGGCTTCACCTTCGCCATCCAGTCGTACGACGGGGCGCTGAACTCGCCGACCGGCGCCCCGCCCGCCCAGATCCTGCTGGACGCCCTCGGCGCCCCCACCGGCAAGCTCCTGCTGCTGATCGTGATCGGCGCCCAGCTCTTCTGCGGCATGGCGTCCGTGACCGCCAACAGCCGCATGATCTACGCCTTCTCGCGCGACGGGGCCCTGCCCTTCTCCCGCGTCTGGCACACCGTCAGCCCCCGCACCCGCACCCCCGTCGCCGCGGTCTGGCTCGCCGCGGCCGGCGCGCTCGCGCTGGGACTCCCGTACCTGATCAACGTCACGGCGTACGCGGCGGTGACCTCGATCGCGGTGATCGGGCTCTACATCGCCTACGTCATCCCCACGCTGCTCCGCCTGCTCCGGGGCGGCGACTTCACCCCGGGCCCCTGGCACCTGGGCCGCTGGTCGCGTCCGATCGGCATCGTGGCGGTGGTCTGGGTCCTGGTCATCACGGTGCTCTTCATGCTGCCGCAGCTCTCGCCGGTCACCTGGGAGACGTTCAACTACGCGCCCGTCGCGGTGCTGGTGGTCCTGGGCTTCGCGGCGACCTGGTGGCTGGCATCGGCGAGGCACTGGTTCCTCAAACCGGAACACAAGGGCACGATCACCCCGGACGACCCCGTCTGACGGACCGGGAATCCACCCTGACGGGGCCCGGTAACCGATACCCGATCGGCGGCCGGGCCCCGGCGGGCTATGCTCAGGGGTGATTCGCCGAGGGCCGTTAGCTCAATTGGCAGAGCAGCGGACTTTTAATCCGTTGGTTGTGGGTTCGAGTCCCACACGGCCTACGTGCGACAGAGGAGGGAAAACCCTCCGACCTGCGGCGGAGCGCCCCGATCGGTTCGGACCGGTCGGGGCGCTCCGCCGTTCGGCAATGCGTGCGTGAGCGGAAGAGTGAGTCTTACCCGCGGACGGCCCGGGCGGTTCCCGTCAGTTCGCCCTCAAGCGGGTCACGGACGTGCCGCTCGCACGGTTGCGACGTAATCTCCCCGTCCTCCCCGTCCTCGCCTCCACGGCGTCCCCGCGTGTGCTCCGCTGGCCACCGTTTCGGGCGACGTGATCGCCGACGCCGGCGGTATCAGCCATTGCCTGTTCCCCCGGTCGGACGGGAGCCCCCTGCGCGAGGACGTTCGCGCCCGCCGGACCCGGAACAGCACCGCATCATCGCCAGGGGCGTCCCCGGAGAAGAGGCGGCTTCCGTGCGCCTCCAGTAAAAGAACGCTCGTTCTTGACTGATCGTTCTTTAATCGCATACCGTCATGGGCATGGGAAGACCACGTGCTTTCGACACCGATCAGGCCGTCAGTACCGCGGCCGCTCTCTTCGCCACCCACGGCTACGAGGGCACCTCGGTGGACGACCTGGTCACAGCCACAGGCATCCACCGAGGCAGTCTCTACAAAGTCTTCGGCTCCAAGCGGGGCCTGCATCTGACCGCTCTGCGCAACCACCTCGACCACGAGATCCACCCGGCCGTCGCTGCCATCGCCACCCTCACCGACCCAACGCACGCACTGACAGCGGCCATCGCCTCGTACGACAACGGCCCGGCCGCCGGACTTCTGCTCCTTGCCGCCGCCGAACGCGCCCCCCACGACCCAGAGGTTGCCTCGCTGGTCGCGGAAGGCATCACCGCGCTGGAGGACGCCCTGCGCCCCTCCCACGGTGACGCCGCCCCTCAACTCGCCTGCACCGTCCTCGGTACCCGCCTGCGCCTGCGCGCCCAGCCGACCACCCCCAAGGAGCACTGACATGGCCCTGATCTCCGTCGACCGCGAACGCGGCCTGCTGACCGCCGAATTCCAGGGCCTGGACAAGCTCTGGACTTTCAAGAGCCGCCTGGAAATCCCCCTCACCCACGTGCGTGGCGCCACCCACGACCCCGGCATCGCCCGCGAACCGAAAGGTATCCGCGTCGGTGGCACCTACTTCCCCGGTGTGATCACCGCCGGCCGCTTCCGCCGCGACGGCGAACGCCTCTTCTGGGACGTGAAGAACCCCGACAAGGCGGTCGTCATCGAACTCGCCGACACCGAGAGTTACGACCGCCTCGTCATCGAGGTCGACGATCCCCGCGCCACGGTGGCCCTCATCGAACAGTCCATCACCCGCGGCTGAACCGTGGCTTCCGGCTTGGACGCCCTTCTGGTGGCCCTGTACGTGTCCGGCGACGACCCTGTGCCGCCTCGTCGCCGGGCGGGAGTTCGAAGGATTCGTCACCGACCGGCTCGGAGCTCACCTGGCGGCGGACATCGCACTCATTCATCCAGGGTGCCCGGTGACGGTGCCGGTCGGATGTTCTGGTTGGCGTGGAAGAAGTTGTGCGGGTCGTAGGTGCGCTTGATCGCGGCCAGGCGGTCGTAGTGGTCGCGGTAGGTGGCCCGTATCCGGTCCGGGGTCTCGCCCGCGCCGATGAAGTTCACGTACGTACCGCCCATGGAGTGCGGGTGCAGCTCCTCCCAGTAGTCGACGCACCACTGCCTGAGCTGCTCGGCGTTGTCCGGGTCCGGGTCGATGCCCGCGATCACACCGGACCAGACCGCGTCCCGGTAGGCCCAGGCCGTGTCGTCGGGGCCGAGCCGGTGGGCGGCCGCGTCGACCGGGTACAGGTGCGTGGTCGACAGGGCGGTGGGGAGGTTCCCGGCGTACTTGGCGTGCACGTCGACGGCGTCGTCGCTGATCCGGTCGAAGAAGTTGCCGCGCCAGTACCACTGCAGACCCGGGGGAAGCAGTTCGTCGAACATGGCCTGCAGGACGGTGTACGGCATCGGGGCCATGAAGTGGAACGCGGGCCGGCCGGGGTCCTCGACGGGTTCGAGGGCGGTTTCGAGGAGTTCGGGGTCGCCGGTCCAGCACCACACCACACCGCACATCTTCTGACCGTGAATCTCCTCCGGGAACGGGGGCCCCGGCGGCACGGTGAGCGCGGCGAAGAAGCCGTTGAGGTCCTCGGGTGCCTGCGGCAGGAAGTCGCGGTACCAGCGCAGTACGTCGTGGATCCGGTCGACCGGCCAGAGCGTGATGGCGACGCCCACCGTGTCCACCGGATGCAGCCGGAAGGTGAAGGAGGTGACGACGCCGAAGTTGCCGCCGCCGCCGCGCAGCGCCCAGAACAGGTCGGGGTGGGTGGTGCTGTCCGCCCGCACCGACGTGCCGTCCGCCAGGACCACGTCCGCGGCCAGCAGATTGTCGATCGTCAGGCCGTACTTGCGGGTGAGGTAGCCGTGGCCGCCGCCCAGAGCGAGGCCGCCGACGCCGGTGGACGACAGGATTCCGGAGGGGGTGGCCAGCCCGAACGCGTGGGTGGCGTGGTCGAGGTCGCCGAGCGTGGTGCCGCCGCCGACCGTGGCCGTCCGCGCGGCGGGGTCGACGTGCGTCCAGCGCATGGGCGACAGGTCGACGGTGACGCCGTCGTCCACCAGGCACAGGCCCGCACCGCTGTGGCCACCGCCGCGGACCGCGAGCGTGAGGCCCGCGTCCCGTACGAAGCCGACGGCGGCCATGACGTCCGCCGCGTCGGCGCACCGCACCACCGCTGCCGGCCGTTTGTCGATCATGGCGTTGTGGACGGTGCGGGCCTCGCGGTACTCCGGGTCCCGCGGGCCGACGACGGGCCCGCGCAGAGCCGTCCGCATCGCGTCCAGGGTTTCGAGCGTGGCGCCGTTCATGGCCGGGCCATCTCCTCGTACATCGAGATGGGGACCGTCCCCGCTCGGCCTCCCGCCGTGGCTGATGTCTCAAGCCTCCCCGCGGTCCTGGCGCGTTGCCAGTCCGCCGGACCGCGTGGAGGGAGACATACGCGCCGGGGCGCGGCCGGAGCGGGCGTCAGACCAGGAGCTTCGTCTTCGCCCGCTGGTACTCCTCGTCCGTGATGGCGCCCCGGTCCCTCAGCTCGGCGAGCTTCGCCAGGTCGTCGACGTGGGATTTCTGTTTCGTGGCGTCGGCGCCGCCCGCTTCGGAGGTGCCGGCGGCCTCCCGTACGTACGCCTTGAAGGCCGCGTCACGTTCCTGGGCCTCCTTGATGTCCCGCTTGCTCATGGACTTGCCGCGCACGATCACGTAGATCAGCACGCCGATGTACGGCAGCAGCAGCGTGAGGATCAGCCAGCCTGCCTTGCCCCAGCCGCTGAGGTCGTGGCTGCGGAAGATGTCCGTGATGACCTTGAACAGCAGGAACAGCCACATGACCCAGAGGAAGAACCAGAGCATGGTCCAGAAGAGGTCGAGCAAGGAGTAGTCGTCCATGGGTCGCTCCCAGATCAGCGCGAGTTCATCGCGACGGAAGATCAAAAGATAAAACAGTCATACCACCGCATACCTCACCTCGCTCGCCGGTCGCCGGACGCTCGCGGGCACCGTTCCACCGGGGTGGGCGCGGAGTACCGTGGAGATGTCGAGGGAGGCTCGGGCCTCCAGGAGGCGGGGTCGCCTCGTGTCCATGAAGCGGTGCGGGACACCGCACGAGAAGCGGCGTGAGCAGGCGTTCACGGGGACGCTCGCGAGGGCGACGCATGCACAGGGCAGATGAGTCCGCCCGGAGCCCGGTCGGGGCGGTCGGCCGCGTGACCGTGCCGATCCCGCCCGGTGGGCCGGGAGAGGTACTGGTGGCCGTACGGGGTGGGTCCGAGGCCTACACCGCATGGTCGGCGACGTCGATCGACAGGGACGCGCGCGTGGTGGTCGTCGACGCGGTCTCGGCGCGGGGCGTGATCGTGGAACGCCTGCCGTCCTGAGCCGGAACAGCCGAAACCGTCGCGTACACCAAAAACGCAGTGACGTACGGCAGGAGTCTTCCCATGTTCTTCTGGCACGTTCCCGCCCCCAACGAGGCGATGCTCATCTCCGGTTCCAAGAGCCGGCAGACCCTGGACACCCAGTTCCGGATCGTCACCGGGCACGGCAGTTTCGTGCTCCCGGTGAAGCAGAAGGCGCGCATGCTCTCGCTGGCGCTGCGCGAGGCGGAGATCACCGAGGACTGCGTGACGCAGCAGGGCATCCGCCTCAACGTCCGGGCCGTGGCAGTCTTCAAGGTCGGCGACGACGCCGTGTCCATCGCCAACGCGGCCCGCCGTTTCCTGACCGAGCAGGAGCAGATGGAGGAACTCGTCGGGCGGATCTTCGCCGGGCACCTGCGTTCCATCGTCGGCGGGCTGACCGTGGAGCAGATCATCCGTGAACGCAACCGGGTCTCCCAGGAGGTCATCGCGGGCAGCCACGGCGAGATGGAGAAACTCGGCATCGTCGTGGACGCCCTCCAGATCCAGGAGATCGACGACGCCACCGGCTACATCAAGAACCTCGCGGCCCCGCACGCCGCCGCGGTCGCCAGCCAGGCCCGGATCGCCGAGGCCAAGGCCGACCAGGAGGCCAGCCAGCGCGAGCAGCAGGCCGCCGCGCTCAAGGCGGAGTACGAACGCGACACCGCGATCAAGCGGGCCGGCTTCCTCGCCGAGACCGAGCAGTACAACGCCCGCGCCGCACAGGCCGGACCGCTCGCCGGCGCCAGGGCCTCGCAGGAGGTCATCGAGGAGCAGACCGCGCTGGCCGAACGGCAGGCCGCGCTCGCCGCGCAGCGGCTGGAGGCGGAGGTCCGGCGCCCGGCGGACGCCGAGGCGTACCGGCAGCGCACCCTGGCGGAGGCGGCCCGGGACCGGGCGAAGTTCGAGGCGGACGGCAACGCGTACACCGAACGGACCCTCGCCCAGGCGCAGGCCGACGCCAACAGTGCGCGCGCCGCGTCGCTGCGTGACGGCAACCAGGAGCTCATCGCCGCCAACCGCATCGTGGAGAACCTGCCCGCCCTGGCCGACGCCGCCGCCCGGGGCATGTCCGGCGCCGACCTCACCGTGCTCAACGGCACCGATGGCGTCAACGAGTTGGCGGCGGGCGTCGTCGGCCAGGGGCTGGCGATCCTCCACTCGCTGCAACGGGGCGTGGACCCGGTGAAGCGGCAGGAGGACGGAATGAAGGGCGGGCGGACCCGATTGGTCAAAAGGGCGCCGGAGATGCCGTAGAGTTGTGTTCACCGACGCGGGGTGGAGCAGCTCGGTAGCTCGCTGGGCTCATAACCCAGAGGTCGCAGGTTCAAATCCTGTCCCCGCTACTGAAGAATTCAGGCCCGGCACGCATGCAGCGTGCCGGGCCTGATTCGTTTTGCTGTGCCCATTCCCCCCATTGGCCGAAGAGGATTCGCCGCTCCGTTCCGGTCCGGCGAGCCTGGGGGTGGGGCGCGGTACCGTCCGCAGCCGCGCGCGTACCGGGCAGGAGACCACAGGTGTGGAAGCGGGAGAGGCGGCGCGGCAAGCATGTCGGGGGCGGTGCCGGTACCCGGCGGTTCGTACGGATGCTGCCCGCCCTGATGATTCTCGGCGGGCTGGTGTTCGACGCCCTCACCCCGCCGATTTTCACGGCCATCCCGCTGTTCGTGGCCGCTCCGCTGATCGCCGCCCCGTTCTTCTCGCTGGCCAGCACTGTCCGCACCGCTATCGCCGCGATGCTGGCCGTCATCGCGCTGCGGCTGTACACCAGCTCGTTGCCGGAGGCCGTGCCGTTGATCGAGCTGCTCACCCTGGCCACCGTCTCGGTCCTTGCGGTGGTGATCAACGGGGTCGTGCGGCGCGGCAACGAGCAGCTGGCCTCCGCGCGGTACATCGCGGAGACGGCCATGCGCGCGGTGCTGCCGCAGCCGGCCGACCGGATCGGCGGACTGCATGTCGCGGCGCGGTACGAGGCGGCACAGGCGGACGAGTTCGTCGGCGGTGACCTGTTCGCCGTGGCGGACACCCCGCAGGGGGTGCGGCTGGTGGTCGGTGACGTACGGGGGAAGGGGCTCGACGCCGTCGAGACGGTGGCGGTGGTCATCGGGGCCTTCCGCGAGGCGGCCGAGCAGGAATCCTCGCTGGAGGGGGTGGCGCGGCGGCTGGAGCGGGCGCTGGCGCGGGAGGAGGCGCGGCGGGGCGGGCTCGATGTGCTGGAGGGCTTCATCACCGCCGTGCTGGCCGAGATCCCGTACGGGCTGCCCCTGGTGCGGATCGTCAACCGCGGGCACCCCGAGCCGATCCTGCTGCATCCGGACGGGGCGCTGGAGGTGCTGAAGCCCTCCGTGCCCGCGCTGCCGATCGGGATGGGGCTGGGAGCGTGGCCGGAGTGCACGGACGAGTGGGATCTGCCGGCCGGGACGACGCTGCTCCTCTACACGGACGGCCTCTCCGAGGCGAGGGACGCCGAGGGGGTCTTCTACGATCCGGCGGCCCGGCTGCGCGGGCGGATCTTCCCGGGGCCCGAGGAGCTGCTGTCCGCCCTGACCGATGACGTGCGCCTGCACACGGGCGGCGAGACGACCGACGACATGGCGTTGCTCGCGGTCGCACGTCCGGCCGAGGGGCAGCCGGACCGGCGAAGGACCGTGCGGATCGTCGGTGCTGAGGAGACGTGAAAAGACGGAAGGGACGGACAGGGACGGTGGCGTGGCGGGCCGATGCCACCGTGCGTAATCGAAAGGCGCCGCTCCGCATAACGTTTGACGCAACGTCAGAAACGGGGTAGTGACTGAAGGTCGGTCAACTCGTCCGGTTCCACCCGCTTGTGTCCCGTAAAGTCCAGGCCAAGGAAGTGAACGATCAGTGGGAACAGCTTGGAATACGGCCCCGGTGTCTATTAACGTTCGATAACGCAGCGCGGTCGTCCCAGCCGTCATCAGTGGCGGCGCCGTGCGCGAGCGCCGAATTCCGCAAGGGAACCGGGGAACCACCTACATGGGGTGAATCGGACACCTGTGTCTCGTGAGAGACGGAGGGGCCCGTAGGAGACCTTCCTGCTCCGAACCCGTCAGCTAACCCGGTAGGCGAGAAGGAAGGAAAGGAGTGCGCCCCCGTGGCGTCCAACAAGCCTGCCCCCGAGGCCCCGTCCCGGTTCGATCACGACTACGGCACCGGGCCCGAAGGCGACTTCACCGGCAATTTCACGGGTGAGTTCACCAGTGAGCCCGACCGCGGCTGGGACGAGTGGAACCCCACCGAGGAGACCGTCCGCCCCGTGCGCGGCAGGCACCGCGTCGCCAAGCAGCGCAACGGTCTCGCCCGTAGCTCCACGGTGCTGGGTGTCGGCGTCATAGCGGCGGTCGGCGCGGGTGGCATGGCCTCCGCGCAGAGCAAGCCGCCGGTCTCCATCTCCATGCCCGACGCCATCACGGACAACCTCCCCGACGCCAAGTCCCTTCCCGGCGTGGGCGCCCTGTTCACCGACGGTTCCGAGGCGGACAAGACCCAGGTCGCGGCCGCCACCGCCCCGCTCACCACCGCCGGAATCACCACCGCCGAGGCCGAGCAGGGCACGACGGACGCGGGCGAGGCGCTCCGCGCCCGCATCCTCCAGCAGGCCGAGCAGCAGCAGGACGCCGCCGACGCCGAGGCCAAGGCGGCCGAGGAGAAGAAGGCCGCGGAGAAGGCGGCCGCCGAGGCCCAGAAGCAGCAGGACGAGGCCAAGGCCAAGGTCGCCGCCGAGAAGAAGAAGGCGGAGGAGGAGGCCAAGAAGAAGGCGGAGGCCGCCCGGCTCGCCAAGCTCGCCGCCAGCTACGCCATCCCGACCTTCTCGTACACGATCACCTCGACCTACGGCCAGGCCGGTTCGATGTGGTCCTCCGGCTACCACACCGGCCTCGACTTCGCCGCTCCGACCGGCACCCCGATCAAGGCCGTCCACGGCGGCACGATCAAGTCGGCGGGCCTGGCCGGCTCGTACGGCTACCGCACCGTGCTGGAGCTGGAGGACGGTACGGAGATCTGGTACTGCCACCAGTCCTCGATCGGCGTGAGCGTCGGCCAGAAGGTCAGCACCGGGGACACCATCGGCCGGGTCGGCGCGACCGGCAACGTGACGGGACCCCACCTCCACCTGGAGGTCCACACCGCCTCCGGTACGGGCATCGACCCGATGGCCTGGCTCCGCGGCAAGGGCCTCAACCCCTGAGAACACCGGCGGTCCTGACGCTCACCCCCCGACGTCAGGGCTGCCGGTCTGTTGTGGGCGGTCGGTCGCGGGCGGCCTCATGAGTGATTCGGAATAGCGAGTTATCCGGAATCCGTTGATTCACTTATGACTTCACTTCGTAAGCTGGGCCCTTCCGACCTCCAGGTCTTCCCGCTCGCTCTCGGCGGCAACGTCTTCGGCTGGACCGCCGACGAGGCACAGTCGTTCGCGGTGCTGGACGCGTACGCCGCGGCGGGCGGCAACTTCGTCGACACCGCCGACGGGTACTCCGCCTGGGTCCCGGGCAACGAGGGCGGCGAGTCCGAGACCGTCATCGGCAAGTGGCTGGCCGCGCGCGGCAACCGCTCCGACATCGTCGTCGCCACGAAGGTCAGTACCCACCCCCGGTACCAGGGGCTCGCGCCCGCCAACATCAAGGCCGCGGCCGAGGAATCACTGCGCCGGCTCGGCACCGAGTACATCGATCTCTATTACACGCACTTCGACGACGAGACCGTGCCGGTCGAGGACATCATCACCGCCCTGGACCAGCTGGTGAGGGAGGGCAAGGTCCGCGAGATCGCCGCCTCCAACATCGGCCCCGCGCGGCTCCGGGCGTCCCTGGACTTCTCGGAGCGCGAGGGGCTGGCCCGTTACGTCGCCCTGCAGCCGCACTACAACCTGGTCTCCCGCGACACGTACGAGGGCGAGCTCCAGGACACGGTGGCCCGCGCCGGGCTCGGCGCTGTGCCGTACTTCGCCCTGGCGTCCGGTTTCCTCACGGGTAAGTACCGTCCGGGCACGTCGGTGGAGAGCGCGCGGGTAGAGGGCGCCCGTCGGCACCTGGAGTCGGAGCGCGGTCAGAAGGTCCTGGCCGCGCTGGACAAGGTTGCCCAGGAGCGCGGTGCGGAGATCGCGACCGTCGCGCTGGCCTGGCTCGCCTCCCGGCCGACCGTGGCCGCGCCGATCGCCTCGGCCCGTACGGTCGAGCAGCTGCCCGCGCTGCTGGCCGTCGCGGACCTCACCCTGACCGAGCAGGAACTGGCCGAACTCACCGAGGCATCCGCCTGATCGTGCCTGCCGCCTGACCGCGTCCGGCCGCTGCTGTCCTAGTGCGGTGGCTGCTGCGGCAACAGGTAGGGGTTGTAGCCGGGTCCGGGCGCGGGGGCGTTGAGGTAGGCGCCGTACTGCGCGTGCGGAGGGAACGGCCGGGCGTACGGGGGTGACGGCAGACGGTGAGGGCGCAGGAGCCCCGCCGCCTGTGCCGCGTACGCCAGGGCGGGGGCGGCCACCTCTCTGCGCTGCCAGAGGTGGTGCAGCAGCTCCAGCTCACGATCGGTGAAGTCCGGGCCGGCCGCCCCGCGGCGGGCCTGAAGACGCAGCGAAGCCAGTGAGATCGCGAACGATTCGTACTCGGCGACGGCCTGGGCGGCCGCCTTTCCCTGGGCCTTCGCCGTGGCCTCGACCTGCGCCGCTGTTTGCGCAGAGGGCCAGGGGGCGGGCCCGGGCACGGGTCCGGGTGCGGCCCCAGGGGCCCATCCGGGCCCGTAGGGGATCGCCCGGCTCCCCCGGGCGGTGACGGCGTACTGGCGGCGTGCCGCGTCGCGGGCCAGGCCGCGGGCCCGCATCGAGGAGAGGGCGAGCGGCTCCGCCGGGCTCAGCCAGCCCGCCGCGGCGTAGGCGGGCAGCTCGGCGGCGAGGGTGCGCAGCTCCCGCCGGCGCGACCAGATCGCCAGCCAGGTCACCAGGCCGAAAACCGGGACCATGAACACCGCGTACACGGCGTAGAAGCCGTACGGGCTGAAGACCGCCGAACCGTTCCACAGCGAGTGCATGCCCATGGCGAGGACGAGCCCCAGCAGCGGCAGCAGGAAGCGGCGGACCCGCCGGCGCCGGGCGCTCGCCGCGGCGAGCCCGAAACCTATGCCGGTCAGCACTGTGAAGAGCGGGTGTGCGAACGGCGACATCACCGCCCGTACGAAGAACGTCGCGGCCGTCACCGATACGACGCCCGAGGTGCCGATCTGCTGGTCCTGCCCGAAGGCGTTGCCGAGGTAGAGGATGTTCTCCGTGAAGGCGAAGCCGCTCGCGGTGATGCCGGCGATCACGACGCCGTCGACGATCCCGTTGAACTCCCGTCTTCGGAACAGGAAGATCAGCAGGACCGCGGCGGCCTTGGCGCTCTCCTCTACGACCGGGGCTATGACCGTGGCGCCGAGGGTGTCGGCGTTCGACGGGTCCGCGGTGGTCGTGGCTATCCAGCGGGTCGCGAACGAATTCGCCAGGATCGCCACCAGAGCTGCGGCGAACGCACCCCAGGCGAAGGCGAACAGCACATTTCGCCAGGGGCCCGGATCGACCCGGTCGAGCCAGCGGAACGCCGCCAGCAGGAGCGGCACGGGCAGCACGGCGAGGCCGAGGCCGACGAGGAAACCCTGAGTGCCCGTCTGATCGCGGACCAGGGCCAGGATCGCCAGACCGCAGAGCGCGAGCACCGTGAACACCGCCGCGAGGCGGAACGTCCGGCTGCGCCACACCATGCCCACCCGGCGCGGCCGGTAGCGCCAGTGCCTGCGCTCCGGCACGGCAGCCAGGATCTCGCCGACCCGCTGCTCCTCGAGGAGCGGGACGGCCGGCTGCGACTGCTGCTGGACAGACCCGTCGGACACCACGCAATGACCCTAACCAGCAGCACTGACACCTGACCATGGGGCGCCCGCGCCCACGGCCCCGTCTCAGCTGCGCGCGAAGAGCAGGTCGTGCACGACATGGCCCTTGTCCAGGCCCTGCCCCTCGAACCGGGTCAGCGGCCGGAACGCGGGCCGGGGCGCGTAGCCGCCGTCCGCCACGGTGTTCTCGAAGAGGGGGTGCGCGGTGAGCACCTCCAGCATCTGCTCGGCGTACGGCTCCCAGTCGGTCGCACAGTGGATCACCGCCCCCGGCTTCAGCCGCTGCGCCACCAGATCGAGGAACTCCGGCTGGATCAGCCGCCGCTTGTGATGGCGCTTCTTGGGCCAGGGGTCGGGGAAGTACACCCGCAGCCCGTCCAGCGAGTCCGGCTTGAGCATCTCGCGAAGCAGGATGATCGCGTCGCCGTTGGCCACCCGGATGTTGGACAGGCCGTTCCGGTCCGCGAGGCCGAGCAGATTGCCCTGGCCGGGGGTGTGCACATCGACGGCGAGGATGCCCGTGCCGGGGTCGTCGGCGGCCATCTGCGCGGTGGCCTCGCCCATCCCGAAGCCGATCTCCAGCACCACCGGGAGCCCGTCGAACAGCTCGGGCAGGTCGAGGACGCGCTGCCCGTCGATGTCCAGGCCCCACTTCGGCCAGAGCCGCAGCAGGGCGTCCTCCTGGCCGGGCGTGACGCGGCTGCGGCGCGGCTGGAAGCTGCGGATCCGGCGCTCGTGGTGCGAGCCGGCCGGGTCGATGGCGGGCCCGCCCGGGAAGCGCGGCTCCTGACGCAGCCTGCGCTGCCGCTCGAAGGAGGCGGCGCGCAGATCGTCCGGGATTCCGGCAGCGGACGGAACTCCGGCGGTGGACGGGGCCTCGGCAGCGGACGAGGAGACGTGCTCGCAGGAGCTCCCGGGGGAGTTCTCGGAGGGGTTCTCGGAGGCGTTCATGGGCTCAGACACAATGCCCCGATTCTACGGCGGGCGGTCTCCACCCCGTCTCCCGTGCCCGGAGCAGCGCCCTGCGTGCCACCTCCCGCCCGATGGGCAGCGAGGCCGTCGCGGCGGGCGACGGCGCGTTCAGCACATGGACGGTGTGCGGGGCCTCGCGGATGAGGAAATCGTCCACCAGGGTGCCGTCCCGCAGCACGGCCTGGGCCCTGACCCCGGCCGGGGCCGGCCTCAGATCGTCCTCCGTCACCTCCGGCAGCAGCCGCCGCACGGCCTCGGTGAAGGCATGCTTCGACAGCGAACGGCGCACCTCGCCCGCCCCGTACCGCCAGTGCCTGCGGGCGATCTGCCAGGTACCTGGCCAGGCCAGGGTGTCCGCGAGCTCGCGCGGGCGCACGATCGGCCAGCCGTACCCCTCGCGGGCCAGCGCCGGCACCGCGTTCGGCCCGACGTGGACGCTGCCGTCGTGGCCCCGGGTCAGATGGACCCCGAGGAACGGGAACGCCGGGTCGGGCACCGGATAGACCAGGCCGCGCACCAGCTCCGGCCGCGCCAGCTCGTAGTACTCACCCCGGAAGGGCACGATCCGCATGCCCGGGTCGTCGCCCGCGAGCCGGGCCACCCGGTCGCAGTGCAGCCCCGCGCAGTTGACCAGCACGCGGGCCCGCACCACCGGGCCGTCCGCCGTACGCACCGCCACGCCCCAGGGGCGCCGGTCGATCGCGGTGACCTCCGCCCCGTAACGGATCACCCCGCCGGCGCCGCTCACCTCGGCGGCGAAGCGGGCCGCGACCGCACCGAAATCGCACACCCCGGTCGAACCGACCCGGATCGCGGCGAGCCCGCTCACCTGTGGCTCGTACTCCGTGATCTGGGCGGGGCCCAGCTCGCGCACCGGCAGTCCGTGCTGCCGGCCGCGCTGGACCAGGGCGTGCAGCCGGGGCAACTCGGACCGCTCGGTCGCGATGATCAGCTTGCCGGTCACCGCGTGGGCGATGCCGTGCTCGGCACAGAAGTCGACCATCTCGGCGGCGCCGCGCACCGCGTAGCGGGCCTTGAGCGAGCCGGGACGGTAATAGATGCCGCTGTGGATCACTCCGCTGTTGCGCCCGGTCTGGTGCCGGGCCGGGCCCCACTCCTTCTCCAGGACCATCACCCGGGTGCCCGGAGCGGTGCGTGTGATCGCATACGCCGTCGACAGCCCGACGATCCCGCCGCCGATCACCAGCACATCGCAGTCGTACGCCGCGCGCGTCATCATCACGCCACCTCCCACCCCGATAGTGCACTGACCCACTGACAACGCACTCAAACCAGCGTGGCCCAGCGTGGCGCCGAATCTTTACGGCCCGGCTCCTGGAGCGTGAGATTCCGTTTACGCGGGCGCCACCAGCAGCGGCCTGGCCCGCTCGCGCAGCTCGGCGACGCGCGGCTCGTGACCGTACGGTTCGAGCCGGTGCAGCAGGTCCCGTACGTACTCCGTGGTCCGGGCCGAGGAGATGCGGCCCGCCACCTCCACCGCCCGGGTACCGGCGGCGCAGGCCGCGTCCAGGTTGCCCGACTCCAGCTCGGCCACCGCCGACACCACGAGCCGCAGCCCGTGCGAGCGGACGAATTCCTCGGTGGGCCTGGAGAGCGCCTGCTCGGTGAAGCGCCGCACCTGCCGTGGTGCCTTCAGGTCGAGGTGGCACTCCGCGGCATCGGCCGCGAACCTGTCGTACGAGTAGAAACCGAGCCAGGACGGGTCCGCGTCACCGTCCCTGGAGCGCTCCAGCCAGCTCTCGGCGGCCTTCAGCGCGGACCCCGCGGCCGACGCGTCGTTCGCCTTGGCATGGGCACGCGCTTCCACCAAGCGGAAGAAGCTCATGGTGCGGGCTGTGGCGAGTCCCCGGTTGCGCTCGACGGCGGCCTGCGCGAGGTCGACCCCTTCGTCGGCGAAGCCGCGGTAGGTCGCCTGGAGCGACATGGACGCGAGCACGTAGCCGCCCAGGGGCACGTCGGCTGCCGCCCGCGCGAGTCTCAGCGCCTGGATGTAGTAGCGCTGCGCGGCCTCCTGCTGGCCGGTGTCGAAGGCCATCCACCCGGCGAGCCTGGTCAGTTCGGCCGCTGCGCCGAAGAGCGCCCGGCCCACCTCGTCGCTGTACGAACCGAGCAGCAGCGGTGCGGCGTCGACCCGTAAACACTCGGGAACCATGGAGGAGCGCCAGTCCCCGCCGCCGTACTTGGAGTCCCAGCGGCGGGCGTCCTGGGCCGCCTCGCGCAGCTTGGAGACATCGCTGTGGCCGACCCGCAGCGGGGAGATGTCGCTTGTGGAGCCGACGGTGGCGGGGATGGTGGTGGATACGGGTGCCGGTGCCGGCGCTGATACCGGTGCCGGCACCGACGCTGATACCAGTGCGGACGCCGATGCCGGTGCGGCTTCCGGGCGGGGCTGGGCGGGGATGGCGGGTGCCTGCCGCGTGCCCAGTGCACCCAGCGTTCCGAGCGCTGTCCGGGCCGCCTGTGCGTTCAGCGCGGCCGGGGCGCCGGGCGGCGCCGTCACTGCACTCTGCGCCGCCTTGCCCGGCGGGCTCTGCGCCTCCGCGCCGCTGTGTGCGCCCCGTGCGCCTTGGGTGCCGAAGGCGGGTGCCCCGGCTGCCGTCGCGTCGCGTTCCACCGTCGCGTCGGCGGGGGATATCAGCCAGCGGGACGCGGGCGTCGCGTACGCGCTCACCGAGAACGAACCCGCGAGCGACTGCCAGATCCCGCCGCTGCCCGCCCGCCGCCCAGCCAGATCCAGCCGGTACAGCTCGGTCGCCGAACGGACCGCCTCGCCCACGTCGCGCGGGAAGGCCAGGCCGACCTCCGGCGCCGGGTCGGCGTCCGCGAGCCCGATCTCGTGCAGCGGGACCGGCCGGCCGAGCTTGGCGCCGATCGCCGCAGCGATGAGATGGGGCGCGGCGCCCTGCGGCACCATGCCCTTGGAGACCCACCGGGCCACCGAGGTCTTGTCGTACCGAAGTGTCAGACCGCGCTGCGCCCCGAGGTCATTGACCCGCCGGGCGAGCCCGGCGTTGCTGATTCCCGCGAGGGCGAGAACGGTTCCGAGCTTCTCGTTCGGTCCGCGTTGCTCCCTGGACATGCGCCACCCCTCGACACACAGACGGCCGCCGCGTCACCGTTGCGGCGCGCGGCATTCGTACCGTGTCCTCCCCAGCGACGGCCCCCGGCACTCCGGCCGCACACGCATATGGCCGAGCCCCGAGGAATATGCCTCCTGCAGAGAACCTCAGTAAACCCAGCGTAGTTCGCCGCATCCCTACCGTTAAGGGGCAGACGTCCGTATGGCGGGATTGTTGTCCGTGAGGAGGCGGGCAGCGGATCGAGCGCGACCCGGACGGGGATCGGACGCGGACCGGGCGGGTCCTGGAGGCGGTCCCGGCGCCGGGTCGGCGGGGCCCGGAACGCTGCTCGGCGGCGCACGGGAACGGCACGTGGGGGGCGTCGTCCGTGCGTGGTGCCGGCCGCCGTGCGGCGAGTCGCGGACGTGCTCCTGGTGTGTGGCCGTGCGCCCGGCCGTGCGCTCTCGTCCGGCTGTTTCGGAAGCGTTTCCATGAGTGCTGCGTGGGTCGGCCCACTGCACAGGACCCAGTGGGCTGGGGGACACTGCCGCCTCATTCCCCGCAGGCGGCGGACCGGTCCGGGAGGTGAACGACACCTCCCGGACTGTGCGTCGGCGGCCCCGGCGGAGATCATTCGCGGCTGCCGCGCGGTTTCGAGGGGCGCTGGAGGGCTCCGGAAGACGCCCGGGAACGATCGTGGAATGAAGTGGGGCGAAAGGGGACTTCTGATGCGGCGAGTGCCTCATTGCGAGGTTCCAACCCGTTCCAAGAATGGCCGAATGTCGTCGGTCCTCCGAGGTTGGTCCGCCCGTTTCGCGGACATCTCGCCGACCGCCGGAGGGGTGTCCGCCGACGGCCCGCGAACGGTCCAAGGTGGCTCGGGTGCGGCTTCAGTGTGGCCGGATTTCAGCTGGTGGATTCCGCTCGTACGTGGAAGGTAACGGACCTGTGCCGTAAGTCAGTTGGTGGCTGAGGTGCTTGGCGGCGGCCGAACGAGGCGTCCCGCCGTCGAAGCGGTGCCTGCCTCCCGGCGGGTGTGTACACGCCGGAGGCCGGCCCGGATTTCCGCCCGGCCTCCGGCCCGTCCCGGCCTTTGCCAGGGGCGCATGCCCTTCCGACGTGCGCCGTTCGTAGCCCCTCCTGCGCGCCGTTGTCGTGGCAGCATGTTCGCAACGGCGCCGCGCGTTACCGGTGTTCACCCGATACTTTCCTGCTGCGCCGTTTTGTCCACAGCCTGTGGAGGCGGCGATGCGTTGGTTGGTGGGGTGGAGCAGTATCGCCGCGAGCTTCGGCACGGCAGGGGCGGTCGGACCCAGTGACGAGGGGCGCACGATGCACCCCGTGGGCTCCCAGCTCCTGTGGGGCGACCCGGACCCGCTCTGGGCCGTCGGGGACTGGCGCCCCGACGAGATCCGGATCACCACGGCCGAGACCGCCGGGGGTGCGCCCACCGCCCGGATGGCCGTCCTCGGCTGCTGCAGCGCCACCGACGAACAGCTGCGCTCCGGCCTCCTCGCCGCCCGCGGCGGCGCCCTGCGACACCTCACCTCCTGGCCGGGCAGCTACACGACCATCGTCCAGATCGGCCGCCGGATCACCGTCATCGGCGACCTCGCCGGTGCCCGCCCGGTCTTCCACACGCCCTGGGCGGGCGGCACGGCGTACGCCACCGCCGCGCTCCCGCTCGCCGACCTCATCGAGGCCCAGCTCGACATCGGCCACCTGGCCGCCCTGCTCGCCTGCCCCGAAACACCGGAGGCGCTGCGCGACGGCACCCCGTACGCCGGAGTGAAACGCATCCCGCCGGGCCACGCGCTCATCCTCCGCGAGGGCTCGCGCGAGATCACCGGTTACGAGGCGGTGGCCTCGCTCGCCGTGGCCGCGCCCCAAGTCGACCCGGTCAGCGCCGTCGAAGGCGTACGCGACGCACTGGTGGAAGCCGTACGCGCCAGGCTCCTGGCCCCGCGCCACGCGCCCGAGACCCTGCCGCCCGACCCCGGCCCGGTCCCCGGCATGGGCCCCGCCGACCGGCGCGCCGCCCGCGGCGCTCCGGTCCCCGGCATCGGCGCCGACCTTTCAGGAGGCAGCGCCTCCGCCACCCTCGCCCTGCTCGCCGCCGGACTGCCGGGCCTGCCCGGCACCCTCCTCGGCCACGGCACGGGCGCGGGGGAGCGGCTGCTCGCCGTCACCCTGAACGACCTCACCGCGCGCGGACACGAGGACGAACTGGAACGCGCCCGCGTCATCGCCGCCAACCCGCGCCTGCACCATGTGGTCGTCGCGGCCGGGGAGGAGGCCCTGCCCTACGCCGACCTGGGCGGTGGCCCGCTCACCGACGAACCCGCCCCGTCCCTGGTCGTCGCCGAGCGCCACCGCCGGCGCCTCGCCTCGGGCAGCGCCGACCATTTCGTCGGCGGCGGAGCCCGCCAGGTGCTCGACGCCCACCCGGCCCGCCTCGCCGACCTGCTGATGGACCGTCGCCGACGCCATCTGCTGCGCCCGGTCGCCGCGCTCGCCAGGGCGGAGGGCCCGAGCGCGCACTCCCTGTTCGTTCCGCTCACCGTCTACCGGGCGGCCCGCCGCCTGTCCCGTACGTCGTACCGCACCGGCCTGGAAGCGGCGGCCGGCCGGCTGCCGGACGCCAACCGGAACGCCCCCGACCTCGACACCCCCGCCGACGCCTCGCTGGCCGCCCTCGCCTGGTCGCGGCCCGGACCCGCCGCCCGCTGGCTCACCGGGGAGGCGCTCGCCGAGGTGTCGGTCCGGCTCCAGGAGGCGGCCATCCGCCCCGTCTCCGTCCAGCGTCCCGGCGAGGCCCGCGCCAGGGCCGCCCTGGCCCGGTACGCCTCCGACCACCGGATCCTGGAGCAGGCCGCCGAGAACCGCAGCCAGCGGCTGCACGCCCCGTACCTCGACAACCAGGTCGTACGCGCCGCCCGCGCGCTCCCCGAATCGCTCCGGGTCCAGCCGGGCGCCCGCGCCGCGATCCTGCGCCGGGTGCTCGCGGGCGCGGGCATCCACGATCTGCCGCCGGGCTGGGGCACCCCTTCCCTCGCCACCTCGAACGCGACCGCCCGCACCGGCCTGCGCGCCGCCCTCCCGGAGCTGATCGCCCTCTTCGACGCCCCGCTGCTCGCCGACGCCGGCCTGGTCGAGGCCCGTGTCGTACGGAAGGCTCTGCGCGCGGCCTCCGAGGGCGAACCGCTCCCGCTTGACGGCCTCGCGCACCTGGCGTCCACGGAGCTCTGGCTCCGCCGCCTGGTGTCGCGGCGCGGCACCTGCTGGACAGGCACGGCGGCGCCCCGCCAGCGCGCCGTCGCGGGCGGCGTCGTCCCTGCCAGGCGGACGCTGCAGCGGTAGGCGCGGAGAACGGACACGCGCTCACTGAGCCCGCGGGACACAATGGCTCGGTGCGGTATCTGATCCTGGGCGTCACCGAGGCCCGAGACGAGAACGGCAGTGCCCTGCCCGTGAGCGGTACGCGGCTGCGCGCTCTCCTCGCCGCCCTCGCACTGCGCGCCGGACGCCCCGTCCCCGTCGCCGACCTGGTGGACGACGTATGGGCCGCCGACCCCCCCCGCACGACGCTCCCGCCGCGCTCCAGGCCCTGGTGGGCAGGTTGCGCCGGGTGCTGGGCAAGGACGCGATCACGAGCGCCACCGGGGGCTACCGTCTGGCGGCCGGGCCCGACGAGGTCGATCTGCACGTGTTCGAGCGGCTCTCCCGCCAGGGGGCCGAGGAGCTCGACGCGGGCGACCCAGTGACGGCCGCGCGCACGCTCCGTACCGCGCTCGCCCTGTGGCGCGGCCCCGCACTGGCCGACCTGCCGGAGCGCGACCACGGCCACGCCCTGCGCCCCGAAGCCCACCGCCTGGCCGCGCTGGAACGCCGTATCGAAGCCGATCTGCGGTGCGCGGCGACGGGCCCGGTCGGCGGAACGGAGCCGGGCGTCGGCCTGGGCGCGGGACCGGGCGCGGAGCAACGCGCCCTGGTGCCCGAGCTCATGGAGCTGACGGCCACCCACCCGTACGACGAACGCTTCCGGGCCCAGTTGATCCGCGCCCTGCGCGCCGAGGGCCGCCAGGCCGATGCGCTGGTCGCCTACGAGGACGCCCGCCACGTCCTGGCCGACGGTCTGGGGGCCGATCCCGGGCCGGAACTGATCGCGCTGCACCGGGAGCTGCTGGCCCCGCCACAGGTGCCGTCCGCGACGGCTGCGCGGCCGGTGGCGATGCGCCGGCAGCCTCCGCCCGACGGGTCCGGCCCCGCCGTCGTGCACGGCAATCTGCGGCCCCGGCTGACCTCGTTCGTCGGGCGCGAGCCCGAACTGCGGTCCATACGCGCCGATCTGGCCCGTTCCCGCCTGGTCACCCTCACCGGCCCCGGCGGCTCCGGCAAGACCCGGCTCGCCGAGGAGGCCGCGGCGCACGGCGGGCAACCGGCACTCAAGGCCGAATCGTCCGACGCATCGGGCTCATCCGAAACACTCGACGCGTCCGACACGGATGCCTGGATCGCCGAGCTCGCCTCCGTGGACGACCCCGCCGACGTACCCGGAGCCGTACTCTCCGCTCTCGGGCTGCGCGAGACGGCCCTCCTCCGCGACAACAACCGCGACGGACAGCTGCCGCGCACCGACCCGGCCGACCTCCTCGTCGAGCACCTGGCGCACTGCTCCCGCATCCGCCCCTTCCTGCTCATCCTGGACAACTGCGAACACGTCATCGAAGCGGCCGCCACCCTCGCCGAGACCCTGCTCACCCACTGCCCACAGCTACGCATCCTCGCCACCAGTCGCGAGCCCCTGGGCGTGCCCGGCGAATTCGTACGCCCGGTCGGTCCGCTCCCGCCCGACCCCGCCCACCGGCTGTTCGCCGAGCGCGCCCGCACGGTACGCCCCGGATTCGCCCCCGATTCCGACGCCGGGCACGATGCGGACGCCGTGGCCGAGATCTGCCGACGGCTCGACGGGCAGCCGCTCGCCATCGAGCTCGCCGCCGCCCGGCTGCGGATGCTCAGCCCGCGCCAGATCGCGGACCGGCTCGACGACCGGTTCCTGCTTCTGACCGGCGGGAGCCGGACCGTACTGCCGCGCCAGCAGACACTGCGTGCCGTCGTCGACTGGTCCTGGGACCTCCTGGACGAGGACGAACGCACGGCGCTGCGGCAGATCTCCGTCTTCGCGGGCGGCTGGGACCTGCAGGCCGCGGAAGCCGTCGTCACACCTGGGATCTCCACCCCCGGGGTCTCCACAACCGCGCCGATCCCCGGCGGAACCGTGCCCGGCGGGCCCGGCCCCGCCCGGCTCCCCACCGCCGACCTGATCGGTGCTCTCGTCGACAAGTCCCTCGTCGTCGCGGCCCCGACCGCCTCCGGCGAGATGCGCTACCGCCTCCTGGAGACCATCCACGAGTACGCCACCGAACGTGCCGCCGAGGTCCCGGAGATACGCGCCGCCGCCGCGAACGCGCACACCGCGTACTTCCTCGCACTCGTCGAGCGGGCCGAGCCCCGCATCCGCTCCGGCGACCAGCTGCTCTGGATCGAACGCCTGGAGAGGGAACTCGACAACATCCGGGCAGCCCTCCACCGGACCGTCGTCACCTGCCCGTCCGAAGCGGAAGCCGTACGGCTGGTTCTCGGCATGGGGTGGTTCTGGTGGCTGCGCAACTTCCGCTCCGAGGGGCGCACCTGGGCCGAGCGTGCCGTGGCGCTGGGGTCGGAGCCGGACGGTCCCGGCGACCCCCGCTACTGGCCGCGCATGCATCTGGAGATGCTGCGGTACTTCCTCGCCGTGGAGACCGGGCCGGCCGAGGCCGTCCACGGTGACGACCGCTTCCGGGCGGTGATGGACCGGGTGACCGAGGCGTTCAGGCCCTCGGGCCCGCAGTCCGCCCGCTTCCCCGGAATGCTCTGGCCGATGGCCCTGTTCGCGACCCGGACGACCACCGAGACCCACGCGCTGATCGACTCGGTGGTGGACAACGCCCGGATCCACGGCGGCGCCTGGGAGTACTGCCTCGCCCTGATGTTCCGTACTCACATGGTCGTCGACATGCCGGGCGGCATGCCCGGGGTCGACGCCGATCTCGCGGAGCTGCGCGAGCTGAGCCGCCGCGTCGGCGACCGCTGGATCCGCGCGCAGGTGGCGAGCGCGGCCGCGGAGGCGGGCGTGATGCGCGGACGGTTCACGCAGGCCCGGACGGCGTACGAGGAGGCGCTGCTGCTGTCCCGCGAGGTCGGGGCGTACGCCGAGGCACCGTTCCTTCTCGCCCGCGTCGCGGAACTCGACTACCGGACCGGGGACATGGCGGATTTCGAGCGAAGCCTGAGCGAGGCGGAGCGCGAGGCGGACCGCTACCAGGTGCACGACGCCCGCGCCTACATCCATTTCCTGCGCGCCACCGCGGCCCTGGAGCAGGGGGAGATCGCTCGGGCGCGGCAGCTGGTCACCGAGGCGGCGTACGTGATCGGGCGGGGCAGCCCGCCGTCGCACTTCAGCGCCGTGGTCGAGGGGCTGGCCGCCCGGATCACGGTGCACGAACCGGGACCCGGCCGTGGCCCGGCGGCGGGCGTACGAGGTCTGACGGCGGCGCTGCGCGGGGCGCGGGACGCCCAGTGCGCCGAGCTCGTCACCGGGCATCTGGCGGACTGCGTGGCGACCGCGCTGCCGAAGGTGGGCCACCACCGGGCCGCCGTACGGATCCTGGCGGCGGCGGACGGCTGGCGCCTGTTCAGCCCCAGGACCGAGGTGCAACAGGCCGAGGTGGACGAGGCCGAGCGGCAGGCCCGCGAGGAGCTGGGCCCTCAGCTGTACGAGTCCGAGCGCGCCGCGGGCCGCGCGCTGGCGC
This sequence comes from Streptomyces sp. NPDC102437, assembly GCF_044765565.1. Classification (NCBI taxonomy): domain Bacteria; kingdom Bacillati; phylum Actinomycetota; class Actinomycetes; order Kitasatosporales; family Streptomycetaceae; genus Streptomyces; species Streptomyces sp. NPDC102437. Next base: position 194,777 of record NZ_JBIWKI010000015.1, read on the forward strand.
TCGACGACGTCATCGAACTCCTGACCCGCATCACCGAGGAACTCCCGGAGGCTCCGGCGGGCGTGGACGTCCTGGAGCGCGGGGAGGCTCCGGGGCACGTGGAAGCACCGGGTTTCACCTCCGGCCTCGTCCCGGACCGGCTCACCGGCAACTGATCCTCGAATTCGCCCAGTCGGCGAGGGCCATGACTCCACCGGGGCGGGCTCGCTCGACGACGAGCCGGATGCTCTTCTGGCCGGCGATACCGACGCCCACCGGCACGGCCGGGTCGTCGCCGTTCATCACGGGCGACTGCCAGAGCCGCGCCCCGTCGCCGGTGAAGACGGAGAAGCGCACCGAGCCGAGCCCCATCGTCATGTCGTCGATCCCGACCATCGCCTCGTAGCGCGTGCACTGCTTGTTCAGCTGGATGGTGACCGAGGAACTGCTGTTGACGGTGACCCCGTGCGCGTATGTCGTGCCGCCGATCGACACGTTGGAGCGCTGCCAGACCCAGCTGCTCTCGCCGAGCACCACCTCCGGTTCGGTGTGGTCGCCCAGGAGCGAGTAGCTGAGTTCGCTGACCTGATAGACGGTCGGCGCGGGGGGCGGCGGGGGCGTTGGAGGCGGAGTCCTGGTGGGCGTCGGCGTGGGCGTCGGCGTCGGCGTGGGCGTGGGCGTCGGCTCAGGCTTCGGCGCGGGTGGCTTCGGCTTGGGAGCGGGCTTCGGAGGTGGTGTCGGTTTCGGCTCGGGCTCGGGGGGCGGGGTCGGCGCCGGGGGCGCGGGCGGAGCGGGCTTCGGAGGCGGTGTCGGCTCAGGCTCGGGCTTGGACGGCGGGGTCGGCGCAGGCGGCGCCACGACAGCCGGCTTCGTCGCGGTCCTGGCCTCGGGCTTCGGCTGGTCGTCGCCGACCAGCGCCCAGACCAGCCCGGCCGCGGCGGCCACGACGACCGCCGCCGCGATGCCGGCCTTCGCCGGGGCACCGAGCCCCTCCGAGGTGACGGCGCCACCGGCCGCGCCACCGGAGCTTCCTCCGGTGGCCGCCGCTCCGGTGGCCGCCGCGGCGGCACCCGCACCCGCGGCTCCCGCCGCGCCTCCGGCGACGATCCCGGCGGCCTTGAGGCTGTACCCGGCGGCGAACCAGCCGATGACCGCGACCGGCAGAAGCGCGGGAATCCCGGCGTTGACATGGGTCAGTTCGCCTGCGGCGAGCCGGCACTTCGAGCACTCCTCCAGGTGCCCGCGCAGGCCGCGTTCGGCCCGCATACGGAGCCCGCCACGGGCGTACGCGCCCAGCCGGTCGGCGTAACGCGCACAGTCTCCGCCCGCGGTCAGGGCCTGGCTCACATGCGCCTGGAGATAGGCCTGCTTGAGCCCCTCGCGAGCCCGGCTGGCCAGCACCGCCGTGGCATTGGCGGTCAGCCCGAAGAGCGGGGCGATCTCACTGGGCGGCTCGTCCTCGACGGTGGTGTGCCACAGCACCGCCTGCCAGCGCTCCGGCAGACTGCGGAACGCCTGCATGGCCATCGACTGCTCGGCGTCGTGCATCGCCAGCACATCGGCACCGAGAGCGAGCGTGTCCGCGTCCGACACCTGGGAGGCCTGGGACGCCTGCGCGGCGAACACCGCGAAGTCGTCGACCAGATGCTCCCGCTTCGCGGTCTTGGTCCAGGCGGCGCCGACATGGCGGACGGCCGTCATGAGATAGGCGCGTACGGCCTCCTCGGGCCCCTTGCCCCGCCGTACCGCCTGCAGTGTGCGGGCGAAGACCTCGGCCGTCAGGTCGTCGGCCGTGTGGGCGTCCCGGCAGCAGCTGCGCGCGTAGCGCCGCACCGCGTCGGAGTGCCGTCGGAAGAGTTCCTCGTACGCGAGGTCGTCGCCGTCCCGCATCTGCCGGATCAGATCGGCGTCGGAGGGCGCGGTGCCGGAGGCGCCGGCGGTGACACTGCTGCCGCCTTCCCGCTGCCTGGGCACCGCGACATCGGCCCCGGGGCCGGGGTCGACCGGTGCCGGCCGCGGACCCGGCAGGACGGTGCCGTCCTCGCTGTCACTGCTCGTCCACCCGGGTCCGGCCTGACTCGGTACCTGCCTGGCGGCCGGCCCACCGGTCTCCGTGACACCGCCCACGACGGAGACGTCGTCGAACGACTCTTCCTGCTGCCCGTCACCGCTCATCGCGGTAGCCCCCGTATGCGCTGTCGGACCCGAATATCGGGCAAGGGTGCCACATGGCGCAATCACGTCGGCCTCTCAGCCTCCGCAACCACTCATCCGGGGCGTTTTTCCGAATGTGAGTACTAGCAGCCATTCATTCGGGGAAAGCTGGGTAATCGCTTTCTGCGTGGGTGAGTTGCCGCCGCAGTCCGCGATTCGAGAGCGCCGGGCGTGCCGGGGCGCGCTGAGGCGGGAAGAGGGCACGCATTCCGGCAGTGCGAGAGACGGCCGCGTACGCCGGTGCGACAAAGTTCGGGTGATGACGGACCATCGGCCAAGGCCCCATCAAAACGGGCCACATCAACCATTCATGCCGCCCGCCTCCACCGACCCGGAGCGCAGCAGCAGCCTGACGCGGCAGGCAACAGGCAACAGGCAGCAGGCCGGGCGCAGTTCGCGGCACGCCGCGGCGCCGGGCGCAGCGGCACTTGCCACTGCGCCCGCGCACCACAAGCGCCGTAGGCTCACCGGCCCCCACGCACGCTCCGATCAGGCGACTCGGGCGACTCAGATGACCGGTCGGGAGCGCAGCCCTTCGAGCAGGATGTCCAGGAGCCTGCTGGAAGCGGCGGCCTGCTGTGCCGCGTCAGGCAGCGAAGGCGCCGCCGTCGCTATCACCAGCAGCACATCCGCGACCGTCACGTCACGACGCAGTTCACCGGCTGCCCGTGCCCGGTCCACCAGGCGGCCGACCACCTCCAGCAGCTCGCCGGCTCCCGTGTCGTCGTCCGCGATGCCGGTCTCCGCGGCGGAACGCTCGTCGGCCGCCCGGAGGTCGGCATGGTCGGCGCCCTGTCGTTGCTGAGGCACCCGGGCCTCGTCCCGATCGGCGCCCGATCCCGAACCCGATGCCGAGCCCGGTATGGTCACCGACTCCCCGGCCACCGTCAGTTCATCGCCACCGGAGCCACCGGAGCCACCGGAGCCGTCGGAGTCGACATCGACGCCGACCCGCAGCACCTGCGGCGGCAGCAGCCGCCCGGCACCCGAGGCCACGGACGTACGCAGGAAGCACGACAGCGCCGACCACGGTTCGTCCTCCTGGCCGAGCGCGGTCCGGGCCTGGTCCGTCAACCGGGAGGTCTCCTCCTCGGCTATCCGCCTGACCAGCACGTCCTTGCTCGGGAAGCGCCGGTACACCGTGCCGACTCCGACCCTGGCGCGGCGCGCCACGTCTTCCATCGGAGCTCCGTACCCCAGTTCGCCGAACACCTCGCGCGCGGCCCGCAGGACATGTTCCAGATTCCGCTGCGCATCCACGCGCAGCGGAGCCGAGCGGCCATTCGCCGCGGAGACCGCGGCGGTCCCGGTCGCGACGGCTGCCCCGTTGGCTCCGCCGGATCCGACCGTGCCGACCGAACTCGCCGTCACCGCCCCGACCGTTCCCACCGCACCGTTTCGCCCGGTTCCATCGGACGAATGGGACGAAACCGCAGTCGAAGCCTGCCAAGAATCCTGAATATGCATAACTGTTCCCCCGGTTATGACGTCTCCCCCCGGAGACTTCCCGCCGTTTGAGCCGGGGAGTGGATCACCGTCCCCATCCGACACCCCGACGACATACGAACATAGTTGAGCCCGGCTCAATTCAGAAGGGGGTAGTTCCGCACGGAGCGCCCCCGATCGGCGCAAGGACCGGTTGGTCACTGATTCGGCCTCCGTCCGGAACCACCGCCTCAACCCCTGACCTGCGCGGCTTGCGCATCCCCGCCGAGCCCTGCGGCCACCACCCATCCAGAACCTCCGGTCACACAATTTGTCGAGCCTGTGGACAAACCCTTGAGCACGTTGCGTCATGGGGTGGTGATGGCTTCAGATTCCGGGGGAACACCCCCCGGCCCCCCACCGGGTGTGCGCATTCTCGTCGTCGGTGGTGGCTACGTCGGGATGTACACAGCGCTGCGTCTCCAGCGGAAGCTGAAGCAGAGACTCAGAAGCGGTGAGGCCGAGATCGTGGTCGTCACCCCCGAGCCGTATATGACGTATCAGCCGTTCCTGCCCGAGGCGGCCGCCGGTTCGATCTCACCGCGCCATGTCGTCGTGCCGCTCCGCCGCGTCCTCGCGCACTGCAAGATCGTGATCGGTGAGGCGCAGTCCATCGACCACGCCGAGCGCACGGCCACCGTCACCACCCTCGCCACGGGGGAGGACGGCACCGGCGCGGTCGAGATCCCGTACGACGAACTCGTCCTCGCCCCCGGCTCCGTCTCGCGCACCCTCCCGGTCCCCGGCCTCGCCGACCACGGCATCGGCTTCAAGACCGTCGAGGAGGCCATCGGACTGCGCAACCACGTCATCGAGCAGATGGACATCGCCTCCGCCACCCGCGACCCCGCCATCCGCGACGCCGCGCTCACCTTCGTCGTCGTCGGCGGCGGATACGCGGGCGTCGAGGCCCTCGCCGAGCTGGAGGACATGGCCCGCTACACCTCGCGGTACTACCACAACATCAAGGCCGAGGACCTGAAGTGGATCCTCGTCGAGGCGTCCGGCCGCATCCTCCCGGAGGTCGGCGAGACGATGGGCACGTACGCGATCCGTGAGCTGCGCGGCCGCAACATCGACGTACGCCTCGACACCCGGCTGGAGTCCTGCGAGGGCCGGATCGCCGTCCTGAGCGACGGTTCCCGGTTTCCGACCCGCACCCTCGTGTGGACCGCGGGCGTCAAACCCGCACCGGTCCTCGCCGCGACCGATCTGCCGCTCGACGAACGCGGCAGGCTCAGGTGCACGGCGGAACTCGCCGTCGAGGGCGTCGAGCACGCCTGGGCCGCCGGGGACGCCGCGGCCGTGCCCGACCTGACCGCCGAGGAAGCGGGCAGGCAGACCGCGCCCAACGCCCAGCACGCGGTGCGCCAGGCCAAGGTCCTCGCCGAGAACATCCTCGCGTCCCTCGCCCGACAGCCCCTGAAGGAGTACCGGCACAGCTATGCGGGCTCCGTCGCCTCGCTCGGCCTCCACAAGGGCGTCGCCCATGTCTACGGCCGTAAGCTCAAGGGCTGTCCGGCCTGGCTGATGCACCGTACGTACCACCTCAGCCGTGTCCCCACGTTCAACCGGAAGGCACGAGTCCTTGCCGAATGGACCCTCGCCGGGCTCTTCAAGCGCGAGATCGTCTCCCTCGGCTCGCTGGAGCACCCACGCGCCGAGTTCGAGCTCGCCGCAGGCGGCGGACGCCCCGGTCCCAACGGCCCGCCGGGCCGGGACAACCCGCCCGGCCCCGGCAACTCGCCGGGGCCGGATGTGGGCTCCGGGCCCGACGGCCCGACGGGGAGCGGCGGCTGACGGACCGTCGACCCGCCCGTCCACCCGCCAGGCGGCGGACCGTACCGACAACTGTCAGTACGGTCCGTCACACTGGACGTGTGACCATAGGTGGGCCCACATCTGCACAGAGTGACCCGGCCGGCAGTGACCGACAGTGAGCAGCCCGCGAGAGCGGACCAGACCGACACACGAGGCCAGAAATTCCGTGAACTTCACGCGCTGGAGCGCCCGCCTACCTGGAACGCAGCGCCGCGCCGCCGCACGGGACGACCGCAGTTCCGTGCCCTCGGCCCGCGCCGAGTACGCACGGCCCGAGGCCGGCCCCCGCCCGCCGGACGGCGACCCGCAGGCCGGTACGGGCCCCGATCCGCTGGACGACTCGCAGGGTGCGGCTCCCCGGCCGGCCGGCCCCGCCCTGGAGGACCTCTCGGCCCGGGACATCCTCGGCCAGCTGCCCGCCCTGGTGGCCCTGGTGTACGGCCCCGACCACCGGATCGCGTACGTCAACGACGCCTACGCCGCCGCTTTCGGGCCCCGCCCGGCCGGCGCCACCGCCGCCGAGGCGATGCCCGAGCTCGACGAGCTGAGCCTGCTGCCCCTCATGGACCAGGTCCTGCGCAGCGGCACTCCGCGTACGGTCAAGTCCCGCAAGGTCCGCAGCGGAAATTCGTACACCGTGACCTGCACCCCGGTACACCGGGACAGCGACGACGACGGCACCCCGCCGAACAAGGCCGATACGAGCAACAAGAGCGGCAGGAACAGCAAGAACAACAGGGGCCGAGGCAGAGGGGGCGAGAGCGGTGTGCTCGTGTACGCCACCGATGTCACCGACCACGCCGAGGCCGCCGAACGGCTCCGCGCCAGCGAGCGCCGCCTCCGCGAAACGGCCGTCACCCTCCAGCGTTCCCTGCTCCCGCAGGAGCTGGAGCAGCCCGACGACCTCCGGATCGCCGCCACCTACCAGCCCGGCGGCACGGACGCCGCGGTCGGCGGCGACTGGTACGACGTCATCACCCTCGGCGCGGGCCGCACCGCCCTGGTCATCGGGGACGTGATGGGCCGCGGGGTGCGGGCCGCCGCGGTCATGGGCCAGCTCCGTACGGCCGTACGCGCCTACGCCCGGCTCGACCTCCCGCCGCACGAGGTGCTTCAGCTGCTGGACGGCCTCGCCGCCGAGATCGACGCCAGCCAGATCGCCACCTGCGCCTACGCGGTCCACGACCCCAACGAGGGCCGGCTCGTCTACTCCTCCGCCGGCCACCTCCCGATCCTGGTGTGCCACGAGGACGGCACGGTCCACCGCGCCGAGGACCCGACGGGGCCGCCGCTCGGCACCGGCGGCTGGATCCACACCTCGGGCACGATCGCGCTGCCACCCGGTTCCACCGCCGTCCTCTATACGGACGGCCTGGTGGAGCGCCGGAGCGAGGACATCGACGAGGGCGTCGCCGCGCTGGAACGCGCCCTCTCCGGGGCCAAGGGTTCACCACAGGTGGTCTGCGACCGGCTGATCCGCTCGCTCGGTGTGACCGCGGAGCACGACGACGACGTGGCGGTGCTGGTGGTCCAGCACCCCGCCCGCACCGGGGCGAGCGCGGAGCTGTTCCACAACGCCTCGCTCGATCTGCTCGGCGGCATCGAGGCGGCCCCGCGCGCCCGCGCCTTCGCGACGGGGGTCCTCACCTCGTGGCGGTTCCCGGTCGAGCTCTGCGACCTGGGCGTCCTGGCCGCCGGCGAGCTCGTCGCGAACTCCCTCAAGCACGGCACCCCGCCGATGCGGCTGGGCCTGCGGCGCACCGACCGTCGCCTGATCATCGAGGTGACCGACGGCGACGACCACCTGCCGCGCCGCCGCCGGGCCGACCCGGCCGACGAAGCGGGCCGCGGCATCTCGATCGTCGCGACGATCGCCTCGTCCTGGGGCAGCCGCCGCACGCCGGGCGGTGGCAAAGCGGTCTGGTGCGAATTCGCCCTGCCGCAGTGAGGGCCCTGTCACCGACAGGGCCCGACCGCTCAGCGAGCAGCGGCCGCCGCGGAAGCAGGGGCAGAGGCAGCGGTGGAAGCGGAGCCGGGCTCGGTAGCCGGCAGTGACACGGCCACCACCCTGGAGGGCGCCGTCTCCAGCGAAGGCTGGTCCTGCACGGGAGTGAGCCGCCGGCCGAGCCGCAGCGCCAGCGCCGTGATGCCCAGCGAGAACAGCACGAACGTCACGATGTACGGCCCGTGCAGCGTCGCCCCCATCGGTCCGCCGACAGCCGGACCGACCGCCAGCGCGAGTTGCTTGCACAGGGCGAACGCGGAGTTGTACTGACCGACCATCGACTCCGGCGCCAGATCGGCCACCAGCGGGGCCACGGTCGGCGACAGCATCGACTCACCGAGCCCGAACAGCGCGTACGTGGAGATCATCGCGGCAGTCGCCATGGTCTGGCTGCCGTGCCCCAGCCCCGCGTAACCGGCCACGATCCAGGCGAACGCCCAGATCAGACCGACCGACGCGATGACCCGGCTGCGCCGGCGGCGCTCGACGAGCCGCAGCACGACGAACTGCGCCACGACGATGACGGCGGTGTTGGCGGCCAGCGCGATGCCGAGCGTCGAGGGCTGCATCCCGGCAGCCTCGGTGCCGTATGCCGCGAGCCCGGACTCGAACTGTCCGTAGCAGGCGAAGAACAGCACGAAGCCCAGTACGCACAGCTGCACCATGGCCCGGTGCGAGAGCAGCGCCCTCAGCCCGCCCGATGCCTTGGACCCGTCGGTCGGCCTGGCGTCCACGATGGTGGGCGTACGGGACAGTCGCACCGTGCAGGCGATGACGCCGAGCACGACGAACATCGCGGCTTCGATGAGGAACAGCAGGGTGAAGGTCTCCGGCCGGTTCGTGTCGACGATCTGCCCGCCGACCAGTCCGCCGATGCCGAGCCCGAGGTTCTGCAGGAAGAACTGCATGGCGAAGGCGCGCGTACGGGTGGCGGTGCTGGAGCACCACACGAGCATGGTCGCGAGCGCCGGCTGCATGACCGCCGTACCCGCGCCGAGCACCGCGGCCGAAAGCACGGACGCGGTCACGCCCGACGAAAGACCGAGGGCGACGGCGCCCAGGGTGGCGATGCCGGAGGCGACGACGAGTACGGGCAGCGGCCCGCGCCGGTCGATCGCACGCCCGGTGAACGGCAGAACGGCCAGCGCCGCCATGGCGAAGACCGCCAGTACGACTCCCGCGGTGCCAGCACCAAGATCACGTACCTGTGCCACATAGACGTACAGATACGGAACGGTGAACCCCAGCCCGAACGCGCTCAGCGCGCTCCCCAGCTGGATCCGCCGCAGTGCTGCACCCATCTCCCTGGTCACACTCACCTACCTCAAGGTCTCGAAGCGATACGCCGAGCCATCCGAACGACTCGAACCCGAAGACTTTAACACTAAAATTAGAACTTCAACAATACAGCTCGAAGGACTTCGACGGGTATGGGAGGCGTGCCATACTTCCCGCCATGCCTGACACCCCCGAGCAGCCCGGACCGCAGGAGCCGAGCCTCGACGAGCAGATCGCCGCCTACCAGCGCGAATTCCGCGACCTCGACCCGCAGGTCGAACAGGTCGTCTCGGCGCTGGGCCGTCTGAACCGCCGGATGAACGTGGCGTACGGACGCCAGCTCGCCGCCCTCGGCATCAGCAACGCCGAGTGGGAGGTCCTCAAGACCCTGGTCCTGGCCGGCTCCCCGTACCGCCTGGGCCCGGGAGAGCTGGCGAAGCGCCTGGGCCTCACCCCGGCGGCGATGACCCACCGCATCGACCGCATGGCGGGCGAGGGCCTGGTCACCCGCGACCGGGACGAGAACAACCGGGTGCGCGTGATCGTCGAGCTGACCGACGAGGGGCGTACGAAGTGGCTGGAGGCGATGCGGATGGCCACCGACTTCGAGGAGGACCTGCTCCAGGACCTCACGGCCGACGAGCGCGGCGGCCTCGGTGACATGCTGATCCGCCTCCTGCGCCGAGTGGAGCACGCCCAGCCGGACGCCGGCGGCCGCCTCACCGACCTGGGCTGAACCCGCGTCCGACCCGTGGGAAAAGGGCTTGACCTGGCCGGGTTGACACACTCACCCCGGATCCGTAAGGTTCTTCGAGTTGTCACGGAGCTGGAACGGTTCTGCGACAGCCAATCCCGCCGCGAATGCGGCAACCAAACTCAGCACGATCTCCCACTCGGGACAATTTCGGCATGCCGAAATTGATTTCGATGACCCGATTATGAGTCGCCGGGAAAATCCGCTAGAGTTTGAAACGTCGGAACGGCCCAACGGCCGGGAAGACAAACCCCGCTGACTGGGAATCAGGCCCGAAAGGATCTGATAGAGTCGGACTCGCCGGAAAGGGAAACGCGAAAGCGAAGAACTGGAAGGCGAAAAGCAGGATCCCGCTTCGACCGGGAATCGGACACGAAAGAGTCTGATAGAGTCGGAAACGCAAGACCGAAGGGAAAAGCCCGGAGGAAAGCCCGAGAGGGTGAGTACGAAGGAAGCGTCCGTTCCTTGAGAACTCAACAGCGTGCCAAAAGTCAACGCCAGATATGTTGATACCCCGGCCTGCTTCGGCAGGTTGGAGGTTCC